>CAJTVH010000013.1:0-60756 GCA_910579745.1 uncultured Clostridia bacterium
AATCCTCGATAGCTCAGCGGTAGAGCATTCGGCTGTTAACCGAAGGGTCGTAGGTTCGAATCCTACTCGGGGAGTTTAACAGACGGAGCCGCTTTCACCTCTTTAGGTGGTGAGAGTTGTTGTTCAGATAGGCGGAGAGTATAAACTCATGTTTATCTGAATGGCATTGTTGTATGCGGTCTGTTATGGGCGAATTCATAGATGAGTTCACGAATTGTTTTTAACACGGCTCGTTGGTCAAGCGGTTAAGACACGGCCCTTTCACGGCTGTAACAGGGGTTCGATTCCCCTACGAGTCATTTGACTTTTAAATAAGGCGCTGTAGCCAAGAGGCTAAGGCATGGGACTGCAACTCCCCGATCCCCGGTTCAAATCCGGGCAGCGCCTTTATAGTTAATAAGGCCCGTTGGTCAAGCGGTTAAGACGTGGCCCTCTCACGGCTAAAACAGGGGTTCGATTCCCCTACGGGTCATTTATATGGCACGCTTACAGTTGTTTCTGTAGGCGTGATGTGATGAGAAAAAATTAAATAATACTAATCTATTTATCAGGTATTTAAAAAGAGATTAGTATTATTTAATTTTTTTTTTATTTTTTTGACTTTTTTCTCCTTTAAATCGTCTAATATTCAGTAAGGCCTTACAAAAATAAGAAAGGAGAGTAAATATTGCGTAAACTGTTTGAACAGGAATATATAAAAATTGAGAAATCCTTATTTTTAATCGCTATAGGTTATCTGCGTAATACGGAAGACGCAAAGGACGCTGTTCAGGAGGCTGTTGTCTGCGCTTATAGGTCCTTTGGAAATCTGAAACACAAGGAATATTTTAAGACATGGATTACAAGGATTGTAATAAATAAATGCAAGGATTTTTTAAAAAAAAGAAAATACACAACAGAACTTAATGACAATTTAAATTCTTTTTATGATATGCCCGCAGAGGATTTTGAGATAATGGAGGCTATATGCGGGCTTGACAGTAAAACGGCCCTTTATATAACGCTGAGGTTTTATAACGACATGACCTATGAGGAAATGTCAAAGGTTGTAAAGCTTCCCGTATCGACCGTAAAATACAAAACAGCCGGCGCTCTTAAAAAATTGAGAAAAATTATGGAGGGAGACGAAGTCTGATGAACTTAAATGAATTTGAGGAAAAAATCAAAGCCCATGGACAAAACGTGAGAAAATATATCGCTCCCCCCTTTGATATTGAAAGAGAGGAATTGAATAATATGAGAAAATCAAAAAAAATAATAACTTCTTTTTTACTTTCGGCGGCGCTTATCTGCGCTCTCGCTGTAACTGTTTTCGCGGCGTATAACTATTTGACGGCAAAACAGACGGCGGAGGAGTTAGATTACCACATTCTCGCTGAAAGTTTTAATAACGACGCTCCATCTGAGATTATAACGGACGGAAAATATAAGGCGGCTCTTTTAGGGCTAACTTTCGGAAAAAATATAAGTGAGTTTGAGGATGTAATTCCTGACAGAACATACGCCGCCATAGCTATTGAGAAAACAGACGGAAGCGATATGACGTATGACGATGAGATACTTGTGACTCCTCTTATAGAGGGACTCAAACCATGGCAATATAATATTTATACAATGGACGGCGGAAGACAGTCAAAGATTATTGACGGTGTTCTTTACACTATTGTCGAGTTTGACAGTGTTGAGTATTTCGCCGACAGGCATATTTATCTTGCCGTGCTTGACCAGACATTTTATACAACAGAAGCCTATAATTATGATGAGAAAACGGGTGTTATTTCCGTAAACGAAGGTTATAACGGCACAAATATACTTTTTGAGTTAAAAGTCGATAAATCAAAGGCTAATCCTAATAAAGCGGCGGAATATTTAGATAAAATTGATAAAAAAATAAACGGAGACGACGTATCGGACGATTTAGACGAGGAATTGGGAGAAAGCGGCGCCGTCGGTGAAAACTATTATGAGGAGATCAAACACATTGAGATTTCAACAGATGAGAACAGCAATTTTGTGATAAGAGAAAGGTGATAAATCTAAGACGTATATATACTGGGGGTGTGAAAACTTTATTTTTTCATGCCCCTCTTTCGCTAAAGTGAGATTTGGGGGGATTAAACAAGCGAAAAATTAATTTCCTTACAGTAAGTATCTATGGGACAGGTATATTTTTTATTATAAACAAGTCTAATAATTGATTTTTAAAAATTTTTTATAAAATTTGTGAACCTTTTAAAAGGATATATGCTCTTATATATGTAAACACTTAATAAAACAGTTGTTGAGACTGAGGCGGCTCAAAAAATGAAACGGCCGTAGTGTTTACTGTAAAAGGCGCTTTTTACAGGTTCTATATTTACAGCGATTCTGATAAAATTAAAAAAATATTTTATTTAAATAGTCAGCGTTTTCAGATACGCCTTAGTGAAAGCTGGCCCAGGCCGTCCTTATGTTTTTGAGGAGTTTATTCAGCGAAAGGCGTTTTGCCATTTTAAACGCCGAAAGCCTAAAGAAATATTGAATAAAATGTTTTTATATATTTTATCCATTCTGAAATTGCTGTAAGAGTCGTATTTTTACAAACGGGGGGTTATTATGCGTGAGGCTGAAGTTATTATAAAAATGCAAAAAGGCGACTATTCCGCTTTTGACGAGATTTTCTATCTATATAAAGATAAGGCTGTAAGAACGGCCTATCTTATTACGGGAAACAAATTCACAAGCGAGGATGTTGTTCAAGAGGCTTTTATTTTATGCTGTTCTAAAATAAAAACATTAAAAAATCCCGAATTGTTTAAACCATGGTTTTTTAAAATTGTGACGAGGCTTTCATGGAAACACTCAAACTCCAGTAAAAGAGTAACCCCCGTTGAAAATATTTTTGACAAGGCGGAGGAAAATTCCAAAAACCTTGGAGAAAGTTCTTTTAAAGCTTTTGAGGAAGAAGAATATGAGGAGCTTTACCGCTGTATTGATATGCTTGATAAAAAGTCAAGGATAACGGTTATACTTTTTTATTTTAATGAGTTTTCCATAAAGGAAATATCGGAGATTATGGGTTGTTTTCAAGGTACGGTAAAGTCGAGGCTCTTTAATTCCAGAAAAAAGCTTAAACGATTTTTAAATGATTTTTCAAAGGAGTGTGAGAACGATGAAATCCTCAAATATGTCAGACCGTGATTTTGACAGGAAGCTTAAAAGGACTTTTGATTATGTTACGGAAGATATAAAAGCTTCCGACGATATGCTTAATTGTATTAAATCTAAATTAAACGGAGGGAAAACTATGAAATTTAAAATTAAAAAATCTTATATTTTAGCGGCCGCTGTTATTTTAAGTCTTACAGCAGCCACGGGAATTATCGCCTCGACAGGAGTCGCGAGCTGGTCGGGAGGAAGCTCTCATCTTACAAGAAAAACTGATTTTCCCGACAAGGAAACAATTAAAAAAGAGTTTGACTATAACTTTAAATATGTAAAAGAATTTGATAACGGTTTTAAATTTGACTTTTATAACTTTTCAAATGATAAGGGAATGGACGAGGCCGGAAACGTTATTATTGAGAGCAAAAACGCTCACTTTGACTATATAAAGAACAAAGGCACGGATTCGGAGCATAAAATTTTCTTTTCAGCCGACAAAATGTCAAGGGATATGTATTCTGACGACAGATATGACAAAGCTGTTAATTATAAAAATGTTGACATTCACTATTCCGACTATACTTATAAGGCATTTCCGCCCGATATAGAGGAAAAAGAGGTAAGTGCCGAGGATAAGGCGAAAGCGGAGGCTCTTATGGCGGAGGTAAGAAAGGAATATCCGAACGCCGACGACATAACCAAAGTATACCCTTATTTATCTGACGAGGAAATAGAGATTTATAAAAAGGGCAAGCTTATGTGCGCTTACGGAAGCAGGGAGATTGAGACACAAATTAATCAAAGCGTTGTTTGGTATGAAAACGGGGCGGCGTACTGTTTATTATCAATGGACAGCGAATGGATTGAGCCAGACGAGTTTATAGATATGGCGAAACAGGTAATTGACTCGGAGGATATAGCCAATGTCAAGGGCGGCGGGGAAACCGCTGAGGAAAACACATTTTCGGTTATTGAGAAAGAAAACGGCGAGGTAGGAGTCGCCATAGCTGAGAAATAAAAAATATTTTATGAGATAAAACTAAAAATTTCGCCGATTGATGTAGTGCAAATAGGCTGTGTCAAAGTTTGTTCGCGTTTTTACTTCATAAAAAGACTCTAAACCCACGAAGTTTTAAAATGTTATAGGTTTAGAGATGACATAAAGCCGTGGAAAATAAAATTATATTAAAAAATAATTTATTTTCCACGGCTTCTTTGATTATTCTTCAGGGTTTTTAAGTTTTTTCACAAACAAAGAAGTAAGATGGGTGTCAAGGTATGTACGTCCTTTTGAGACAAATTCCATAAGAATTTCGTCTAGGCTCTTGTTCTCATTTGAGAGGTCTTTTGAAATCTCATAATAAAGGCTCGCTATATGTATAATTCTCGCGCCTAGGGGAATTTCCTCACCCTCAAGCAGGAAAGGTCCTTTTCCGTCGTATGTCTCATATTGATATTTTATATTTTCAGTAAGCTCCTCGGAAGAGCTGATTTTTTCCAAAATTGTCTCGGCGACAGCTGCCTGCTGAAAGCAAATCTGGATATATTTTTTGTCGTATTTTTCGCAATTTTCTAGTTTTGCTATTGTTTCGTCGCTCATTCCAAGTTTCCCTATATCGAAAAGAAGAGCCGACTGTATAAGATTTTTCAAGGTGTTTTGCTCAAGGTTCAGTTCTTTTCCGATAATCTGGCAGTAATCAGCTATTTTCACAGAGCGTCCAATATCATTAGAGCTTCGCATATCGCAGACCGACGACACAGTGTTTATAAGCTCGTTATATTTAGCGTCGCTCTCATTATAAAGCTTCTCATATTTATAATACAGCGTTTCATAATTTTTGCTTAACTGAGCTGTCATTTTATCCTGCTCATAGGCTTTTATCGCCTCAAGCAGTGTAAGCATCAAATCCTTATTATCCCACGGCTTTAAAATATAACGGTATATTCCCGCCTTATTTATAGCGTTTATTATACCGTCTATCGCCGAGTACCCCGTAAGCATTATTCTCTTTATTTTAGGGTTTCTCTCTTTTACAAGGGCGAGAAGTTCGTCCCCTTTTGTGACGGGCATAATATAATCGCTTATAAACACGGAAACGTCTTCTCCCGCTTTTAAATACAAATCAAGTATTTTAAGAGCGTCGGCGGCGTTTGTCGCTTTCTCGATATTATAATTTTTCCCGAACCATTCCTTTAGCTGAGCGTACAGCATATTAAGGAGTAATTTCTCATCATCAACGCATATTATTGTGGAACGCATTTTCTTCCCCTCCTTTGAGAATATAAGGAAACGCCGATTTAACGGTATTAAATTATTTCTCAAACTAAAGACGGCGGTTTTCGGTGTCTTTTTGAGAAAAATGAGTCTAACGCTTTTTCTTTTTTGAGAAATGATTTTTAAATTAATCAGTGTCTCCGTAGATTAATTTAGGGAGTTTAAGTATTTTCATGGAAGTTATAATAGCTTTTCAAAAATGAAAACGCCGTTTTACACTTTTAATATACAAACGATTACGGAAAAATCCAGGAAAGAAAAAACTATTTTACTCAATATTTATATTTTTCCTTGCCGGAACCGCCGTAATGCTAAAACCGCCCCTAAATTTAACTCGTTAATAATAATACAATTATATCATATGCTTTTTTTATTTACAATATTATTTGGAAAAATTCGGGGAAAAATCTGTTGAAAAAGCTTTTGAGATATGATAGTATATTATATTGAGGAAAAATTCAGTGAGATTATATGTAATTTGATTAATTTTTAAGTTTAATGACTATAATTTTATAAATCGCGGAAGTTAAAAAACGGGGTGTGTTTATATGAATGATTTATCCGCTAAAATAGGCATCATAGGCGGGGGACAGCTTGGCAAAATGATGATTTTGGAGGCTAAGAAAATGGGATTTTACGTTACGGTTTTAGACCCGACAAAAGAGTGCCCATGCCATAGTATATGCGACGAACATATTATCGCAGATTTTAATGACAGGGAGGCGATTCGTCTGCTCGCGTCGAAGTCGGACGTTATAACATACGAGTTTGAGCATATTGATTATAAAGAGCTTACTCTTCTTGAGAATGAGGGGAAAAAGGTTTATCCGACAGCGGGCAGCCTTAAAATTATTCAAAACAAACTTACGCAGAAAATGACCCTTAGAGAGGGCGGTATTCCCGCGGGGGATTTTATTCAGACGGAATCGGTAGAGGACATATACAAAGCGGGAGAGGATTTTGGATATCCTCTTATTTTAAAAACTCGCACGGGAGGATATGACGGAAAGGGAAACGCTTTAATTAAGGATAAAAAAGATGTTTACGACGCTTTTATCTCCTTAGGCGGAGGGAAAATCCAGCTTATGGCGGAAAAATTCGTTAATTTTACTATGGAGATTTCCGTTCTCGCGTGCAGAGGTGTTTCAGGAGAGACAAAGGTATATCCTGTAGGGGATAACAGGCATATTGACAACATTCTTCATAAAACGGTTGTTCCAGCTGATATTTCGGAGGAGACAACAAAAAAAGCGATGGAGCTCGCTGAGAAAGTTATGAATGTTTTTGACGGTGTAGGTATGTTCTGCGTTGAGATGTTTGTAACCGACAAAAATGAGGTTTTAGTAAACGAGGTCGCCCCAAGGCCTCATAACTCAGGGCATTATTCTATTGAGGGATGCGCCGTAAGCCAGTTTGAAAACCATATAAGGGCTATAACGAATTTACCTCTCGGAAGCACTGAACTTCTTCGGCCGACGGTTATGGTAAATCTTTTGGGCGAGGAGGGAAAATCCGGAAAGGCCATTATCGAGGGGGCTTTTGACGCTCTTAAAATCGATGGGGTTAAACTTCATATTTACGGCAAAAAGAATACTTCTCCCAAAAGGAAAATGGGCCACATAACAGTTACGGCGGAGAGCGTAAGCACAGCTTTAAAACACGCCGAAGAGGCTTTCTCAAAAATTAAAATAACAGCGGAATAGACGCCGTTTTCTAAGAGGAGAGATTTTAATGTATATAATAGCGGGGCTTGGAAATCCCGGAAATGAGTATAAATGGACGAGACACAACGTAGGCTTTGAGGTAATATCAAAGCTTGCTTTTGATTATAATATAGATATGGGTAAATCCAAATACAAGGCAATAATAGGCGACGGAAGAATAAACGGGAAGAAAGTTCTTCTCGTAAAGCCTTTGACTTATATGAATTTAAGCGGAGAGAGTATCTCTCAAATTATGAGTTTTTATAAAGAGGAAACTCAAAATTTAATTGTCGTATGCGACGATATAAATTTACCTGTGGGAAACATAAGAATAAGAAAAAAAGGAAGCGACGGAGGGCAAAAGGGACTCAGAAGTATTATTGAGGCTTTAAGCTCAGAGGATTTTCCCAGGGTTAGGGTAGGAGTCGGAAGCAAGCCTGAGGGCTGGGACCTTAAGAACTTTGTGTTAAGCAGGTTTACCGAGGAGGAGAATGACGGCATAATAAAAGGCATTACGGACGCGGGGGCTTCGGTTGTTTCCATTGTAGAGGGTAAAACGCTTGACGCTATGAATATGTATAATAAAAAGAACAGGCCTGTTTAATAACTCACAGTGAATTTTTGGACAAAAATATGAATGGTTTTTGAGTTTATAGGCATTTCTTTAACGGCTGTCTTTATAATAAACCTGTTCAATAACCCGTGCGGCGTCGCTTGACAGAAATTTTTTCGCTGTCACTCAGGTTATTGGGCGGGTATAATAACGAACTTATGTTTTATTTTGGGGTATAAAAATTTTTAAGGAGGCGGCGTAATTGACAGATACATTATTATTACCGCTTTATGAGACGGAAAATTTTAACAAGCTTATTGATTCCCTTAAAGAAAACCTGTCTCCTGTTTTGGCCACAGGTGTTATTAATTCTCAGAAAGCGCATTTGATACACGGAATTACCGAGAATATTTCCGCTCCGTCTTTGATAATCGCTGAAAATGAGCTCAGGGCTAAAGAAATTTATGAGGACATTTTATTTTTCAAAAAAGACAACGTTATGCTGTATCCCTCCAAAGACATTATTTTTTACAGCGCGGATATAAAGAGCACGGACATAATAAGAAAAAGGTTTGAGATAATAAGCGAGATAATAAACGCCGAGAATAAAGGGAAAAGCGATTTTACGGTTGTCTTGTCTGTCGAGGCGCTTTTTGACAAGCTTATTCCAAAAGAGGTTTTTAAAGGGTATATAACGACTCTTCAAGAGGGGATGAGGCTCTCTTTAGATGATTTTGTGGAAAAGCTTGTTTTTATGGGATATGAGAGATGTGACATTGTTGAGGCCCAGGGGCAGTTTGCCGTGAGGGGCGGAATAATGGATATTTTCTCACCTGTTTTTTCGGGAGCTGTCAGAATTGAGTTTTGGGGAGACGAAATTGACACGATAAGAACTCTTGACGAGTTTTCACAGCGTTCTGTTGAGAAAATTCAGGAGATAACGATTTATCCGGCGAGAGAGCTTATTTATTCAGAGGGAGAACTTTCGGCGGCTCTTATAAAAATTAAAAAGGAGTTTAAAACCGTTTTATCCTCTTTCGAGAAAAAATCTATGACAGAGGAATATGAGACTTTAAAAGAATATGTAGGAGAGGCGATAGAAAATCTCACGGAGAAAAAAAGTATATCGGGAGCTGATAAATATATCGGTTTCTTTTATGACAAGCCTGTAAGCTTTCTTGAGTATCTTCCGAAAAACACGGTTATTTTTTACAATGAGCCCGGAAGAATAAGAGAGCGTGCCGAAAGGGCGATGAGCGAGTTTTCGGAAAGCATGAAAGGGAGAATAGAGAAAGGATATATTTTACCGTCAGGATTAAATATGATTTTCTCTTTTGATGATATTCTTTTTGAAAGCTCTGAGTTTAAAGAGGTTTTATTGTCGTCTCTTATAAAGAATATTAAGGATTTTAATATTAAAGGGATATATGATTTTCTTATAAAGTCATCGGGAACTTTTAAAAATAATTTTGAGATGCTGATAGACGACCTTAAATTTATGATTTCAAATGATTACCGTATAATTTTTTTGGCGGGAAACAAGACACGATGTGAGAGAATGGTAAAAGAGCTGAACTCAAGAGACGTAACGGCGTTTTTCTCTGAGGATCCCAAAAGGCTTAATATGTCTAAAAATGTTGTGTATGTTTTAAAGGGAAGTTTGAACACTGGTTTTGAGTATGTGAACGAGAAATTTGTAATTATAAGCGATAAAGAGATTTTTGGAACTGAGAAGAAAAGGAGAAAGCCCAAAAAAAAGAAAACGGGAGTTAAAATTCAGAATTTTTCCGACTTAAAGCAAGGCGATTATGTTGTGCACGACAATCATGGAATCGGTATTTTTAAAGGCGTTGAGAAAATAACATCGGACGGGGTCACAAAAGATTATATGAAAATTGGATATGAGGATGGGGGAAATCTTTACGTCGCGATAAATCAAATGGATATGGTACAGAAATATATAGGCGGGGAAGCCCGTCTTCCTAAGCTCAACAAGTTAGGCGGAAACCAGTGGGCGAAGGCCAAGGCGAAAGCGAAAAAAGCCGCTTATATACTAGCTCAGGATTTAGTGGATTTATACGCCGAGAGGCAGGCGGCGAAGGGATTTATGTACTCAAAGGACAATATATGGCAGAAAGAGTTTGAGGACTCTTTTCCATTTGTTGAGACGGACGATCAGCTTAACGCCGCCGCGGATGTTAAAGCCGATATGGAAAGCGGAAAGGTTATGGACAGACTTATCTGCGGTGACGTAGGTTTCGGAAAGACGGAAATCGCTTTGAGGGCGGCGTTTAAAGCCGTTCAGGACTCAAAACAGGTGGCGTATTTGGTTCCTACGACTATATTGGCCCAGCAGCATTTTAACACGTTTATAAACCGTATGCGAAATTTTCCCATAAGAGTTGAGATGATGTCGAGATTTAGAACCCAAAAACAGCAGAAGGATATTGTGGACGGGCTTAAAAAGGGAAGTATTGATATTGTTGTTGGAACCCACAGAATATTGTCAAAGGATTTGGAATTTAAGGATTTAGGTCTTGTTATTGTTGATGAGGAGCAGCGTTTTGGCGTAGCCCACAAAGAGAAGATGAAAGCCTTAAAAAAGGACGTGAACGTTTTAACCCTTACGGCGACTCCAATACCGAGAACTCTTCACATGAGCCTTTCGGGGATAAGGGATATGAGTCTGCTTGAGGACCCTCCCAGCGAGAGGCTTCCTATTCAGACATATGTAATGGAGTATAACGACGAATCTGTAAAGGACGCTATACACAGGGAGCTTGTCAGAGGAGGGCAGGTGTATTATCTTTTTAACAGGGTTAAAAACATTTCAGAAACTGCCCTTAAAATTCAAAAGCTTGTGCCCGAGGCGAACGTCGCTTTCGCTCACGGGCAGATGAGTGAGAGGGAGCTTGAGACGATTATGCTTGAGTTTATGAGCGGCGGAATAGACGTGCTTATATGCACGACTATTATAGAAACAGGGCTTGACATTCCTAATGTGAACACTATTATTATTCAGGACGCCGACTGTATGGGGCTTTCTCAGCTTTACCAGCTTAGAGGGCGGGTAGGCAGGTCTAACAGGAGTTCTTTCGCTTATCTTATGTACAGAAAAAATAAAGTCCTTAAAGAGATTTCGGAAAAGAGACTTCAAACCATAAAGGAGTTTACGGAATTTGGATCAGGTTTTAAAGTAGCTATGAGAGATTTAGAGATAAGAGGCGCGGGAAACCTTTTAGGCGCCGAACAGCATGGGCATATGGACGTGGTTGGTTATGATATGTACTGCAAGCTTTTGGACAGCGCTGTTTTAGAGCTTAGAGGTGAGAAAGCGCCGGAGGAATTTGAGACTCTTATAGATTTAAAAATAAACGCTTATATTCCGCCCTCTTATATTGAGAATGAGGAACGGAAGCTTGAGATGTATAAAAAGATTTCCGAGATTTCGAATGAGGAGGATTTACTTGATGTTCAGGACGAGCTTCTGGACAGGTTTGGGGAAATGCCGGGCTGTGTTCAGAATCTTCTTGATATCGCCGTATTAAAAAGCGCGGCTCATAAAATCGGTGTAATAAGTATCATCCAAAAACAATCTAATGTTGTTCTGAAGTTTAAACCGGATTCTGACGTTGACGTGAACAGACTTCTTGAATCTGTTAAAAACAATAATAAGAAGCTGTTTTTGAGCGGAGGAGGAACGCCCTATCTTACTTATAAAATTACGGAGGGCGACAACAAGTTTATTTTAGATATGAAAAGATGTGTTGAGGAGATAGGATAAAATATTAGACTTTCTCTAAGGCTTTAAGGAGATTTAATAGACTTTTTTAGAAAGAAGTCAATAGATGATTTTTGAGCGTTAATAAAAGGCGGATATATTATCCGCCTTAAATATTCTTATTGTATAACGGCACGTTCCAAAATAGCCTCGGCCTGTTCTCTCTCGACATCGTTTGATAAGATGATTTCGCTTAAAATAATTTGTTTAGCTGTGCCAAGCAATTTTTTCTCAACGCTTGACAGGCTTTTTTTTCTTTCTCGAAAAATAAGGGTTTTAAAAACCTGAACAACCTTTTCAAGGCTTCCAGTTTTTATTCTCTCGACATTATCTTTGTAACGCTGATTCCAGTTATCTGACATTTCTATCGGTTCGACCTCGTTTATAATCCCAAGAACTTCCGAAGAGCTTGAAATTTCTCTAAGACCCAAGGTATCGGCTTTTTTTACCGAAATAGTGATTTTTAAATTACCTACAGGTATTCGGAGAATATAATACAATTTATTTTCGCCGTCAATAATTTTTTCTTCCATACCTTCGATTATGCCCGCGCCGTACATGGGATAAACAATTTTATCGCCTACATTAAACACATAAAAACCCTCCTTTACTTTAGATTTACAATAAATTACAGCGGTTACTTTCCAAAAATGCCGTGTTTTACTATTCATTTACATTATATCACATTTTTTTTTGGAAATCAAAATTATTATTACAATTATTTTAAAATCAGCGTTTTTATTGCCAGTAAGGGAAATTTTCTTTATATCTATTATTTACATAATGCACAAAAACAATACCTTATTTTGTAAGCTTTAAACAAAATTATTTTTGGCACTGAGGCAGTTTGTTCATAAAAAGTAAAAACGTACCGATAAATACATTAAAAATATTACATCTTTGTTACATAGGAAAAAATCCTTTGAAGAGATTGCTTTTATGGAGTATAATATAAACAGTATAACAGGTATTGAACGGAAATGTTATAGTTAAACGCTTATGCTGGTCGCTGATAACGATGTAAAAATAATTTTTAGCAGGGTTTTAAGTTGTTTGACTGTAATCTCTGGTTATTAAATGGGGCGAAAGCTTAAAAGCTTTTTTATAACAATATTATTTATTATAAACGAGGTATTAAAAAATGAAAAATAAAATTGTTTTAATAATTATTTTTTCTTTGATTATAATAGGTTTGGCGGCTTTCGCGATTTTTTCCTTAAAGGGTTTTAACGACGGTTATGCCATAAAAATAGGAGATGACATAAAGGTAAGCCCAGGAGAATATATGGTCTATCTTTACGAGCAGAAAAAGCATTTTGAGGAAACAGGCGGAGCGGATATTTGGGAAACAGATATTGACGGGGTTTTAGCTGAGGATTTGGCTAAGCAGAACGCCATAGACACGGTTATCGACGTGAAAGTGGCTACGTGCCAGGCGGATAAATTTAATATAGAGCTGTCTGAGGAAGAGTTTGACAACGCTAAAAGTGAGTCGGAAAGATTTTTCGGCGAGTTGGGGTCTGAATGGACGGGTAAATTTGATGTGACTTATGACGATGTAAAAAAGATAATAGAGGATGGTTTTATAAGAACGAAAGTTTTTGATTATGTTACAGGAGGATATACCATAGATGACAAGGAGTTTGAGGAATATTTTAAGGAATACTTTAACGAGAACAAAGCGGATTTAGTGGATATGAGAATAAAATATATTTTTAAAGGATTTAACAAGGATAAGAGTAACTTTGATAAAGTATATGATGAGATGAGCGAAATACTTTTAAAAGCGAGAGGCGGAGTGGATTTTGATACTCTTATAAAAGAGTATTCGGAGAGAAACGAGCATACGGAGGTTGAGATGAAAAAGGGTCTTTTTGAGTCAGCCGTTGACGATGTTGTGTGCGATATGAGTAAAAAAGGGGATATATCTGACATTATAGCTGTTTCCAACGGTTTTTATATAGTTTACGCGTCGGACGTTAATCCTATTGATATTTCCTCAGTTAAACAAGCGGAAAAGGAAAATTATATAAGAAGAAAAAAAGATGAGCTTTACCGCCGTCAGGCGGAAAAATGGCTTAATTCATTTACTGTGGAGAAGAATGACGAGGTGTTTTCCTCGGTTAATATAAAAGACATATGATATTTATAATTATAGATTTTGCTGATATTTTCAATTATCGGGAAAAAGGCTCTTGTCATAAACAATAACTATGACAAGAGCCTTTTTTATACTGAAAAGTATTATTTATTTATTCATTTTTTGTTGGTTCGATGTAAACCATTATTCTCCATAGTAAGCTTTTCTATAAAGCTCTTTGAGCTCGGAAACAAGAGGAAGTCTTGGATTAGCCGTAGTACACTGGTCCTCAAACGCTTTTTCAGAGAGATAGTCGATTCGTCCGTTAAACACGGCCTCATCAATTCCGCATTCTTTTATTGTTTTTGGAATATTGAGTTTTTCCATAAGCTCTCTAATCGCTTTAACAAGAGATTTAACGCCCTCTTCAGGAGTGTTTGCCGGAAGACCGAGCATTTTTGAGATAGCCTGGAATTTTTCAGGGGCGATATAGTGAGTATATTTAGGCCATGACACAAATTTTGTAGGAGTAAGCTGACCGTTGTATTCAACAACCCATGGAAGCAATATAGCGTTCGCGCGTCCGTGGGAAATGTGGAACTCTCCGCCAAGTTTGTGCGCCAGGGAGTGATTTATTCCTAAGAAAGCGTTTGTAAACGCCATACCGGCTATACAAGAAGCGTTGTGCATTTTTTCTCTCGCCACGGCGTCGTTTCCGTCGTTGTAAGCTCTCGGAAGATATTCAAAAACGATTTGGATGGCTTTTTCCGCCAAAGCGTCTGTATAGTCTGAAGCAAGGATGGAAACATAAGCCTCAATAGCGTGAGTAAGAACATCGAGACCTGTGTCCGCCGTAATAGTCTTAGGAACGGTCATAACGAAATCAGGGTCGATTATAGCCACATTAGGGGTCAAGGCGTAATCGGCGAGAGGATATTTTATATTTTTCTCCTTGTCAGTAATAACGGCGAAGTTTGTAACCTCAGAACCTGTACCTGATGTTGTCGGTATACAAACCATCTTACAGAGTTTACCAAGGTCAGGGATTTTGTAAACACGTTTCCTTATATCAAGGAATTTCTGAGAAAGAGCGGAGAAGTCAACTTCCGGCTGCTCATAGAAAAGCCACATACCTTTGGCGCAGTCAATAGCGGAACCGCCGCCCAAAGCCACGATAACATCCGGCTTAAAGTTTTTAAGTACCTGCACGCCTCTCATAACAGTGTCGATGGAAGGGTCGGGCTCAACGTCGCTGAATATCTCACAGTGAACATAGTCAGTACGTTTTCTTAAATGATAAAGAATTTTGTCAACATATCCGAATTTAACCATAGATGGGTCAGTAACAATAACCGCTCTTGAAATATCCGGCATTTTCTCAAGATACTGAACCGCTCCGAACTCAAAATAAATTTTTTCCGGAATTTTAAACCATTGCATATTCACTCTTCTTTTCGCCACCCTTTTTTTGTTAATAAGATTTACAGCTGTTACGTTTGATGTGGTTGAGTTATGTCCGTAAGAGCCGCAGCCTAAAGTAAGCGAAGGCATATTTGTGTTGTAAAGGTCGCCTATAGCTCCGTGAGTCGACGGGGAATTTATAATAATTCTTCCTGTCGTAAGAGTGGCCGCGAATTTGTTTATAACGTCGTCGTCTGTGGAATGAATTACGGAAGAATGCCCCATACCGCCTAAAATTACCATTTTCTCGGCGAAATCAATTCCCTCGTCTGCGTCTTTCGCTTTAATAACGGCTAAAACGGGGGAGAGTTTTTCCTTGCTTAATGGGTGATCATCTCCGACTCCGCTGATTTCGGCGCAAAGCACTTTTGTTTCTTTAGGAATTGTTATTCCAGCCATTTCAGCGATAACATATGGAGACTGGCCTACTATTTTAGGATTAACGGCTCCGGTATCAGGATTAATGACAACAGGCTCTAATTTAGCCGTTTCCTCAGGAGTCGTAAAATAACATCCGTTTTTCTTCATAAATTTGATAGCCTCGTCATAAATAGGGGCCTCAATAATAGCCGCCTGTTCAGAGGCGCAAATCATACCGTTGTCAAAAGATTTTGAAAGCATAAGGTCTGTAAGAGCCCGTTTTAAGTCGGCTGTTTTCTCAATAAAGCAAGGCACGTTTCCAGGTCCTACGCCGAGGGCCGGTTTTCCTGTGGAATAAGCCGCCTTTACCATTCCGGCTCCGCCTGTCGCTAAAACCATTGATATATTTTTATGATTCATTAAAAGCTGAGTAGCCTCTATAGACGGAGACTCAATCCACTGAATACAATATTTAGGAGCTCCGGCAGCTATGGCGGCGTCTCTTACCGCTTTAGCTGCGGCGACGGATGACTTCTGAGCTGACGGGTGAAAAGCGAATATAATAGGGTTTCTTGTTTTGGCCGCTATAATTGATTTAAACATAGCCGTACTTGTAGGATTTGTAACTGGAGTAACTCCGGCGATAACGCCTACAGGCTCCGCTATTTCCATATAATCCTCTTCGTCGTTTTCAGAGATAACACCTACGGTTTTATCATATTTGATACTGTGGTATACATATTCCGTAGCGAAAATGTTTTTGGTTATTTTATCCTCGTATATACCTCTTTTTGTTTCCTCAATAGCGAGCTTAGCGAGCTCCATCTGTTTTGAGTGTCCAGCGAGCGCCATTTGTTTTACAATCTCATCGATTTTTTCCTGGTCGTAGGACATATATTCTTTAAGAGCCTCTCTCGCGTTTTCAACAAGCTGGTCAATCATTTCGGAAACTTCCTGCTTTACCTCAACAGCGTTTTCTGTGTTTTCTGCCATAGATAAAAACCTCCTGAATTAATAGTTTAATAAATTTTTAACAAATATTTGCCTAAACAGCTTATTTATTATTCTTTCCAATAATATAAAATATATTTATAAACAATATATATTCTATATATCAGATGATTAAAACACGAATAACCGACAGTGCCTGATGGCTTGTATGTTATCGTAAAACTCACTTATATAAATATAAAGTGAGTATTCCGCCTAAGGATTTTGACTTCCTTGACAGGTTAAAACAACAAATTTATAAATACGCTGTTTACGTGTGTGTATTATTTAATTATAAGAAATTCAAGTATTTAAAGGCAATCGTTAAAACTTTATCATTATTTCACCTAAAAACACATTTAAATTTAACACGCTTTCTTATAACTTAACTAAAATTATATCACCTTATGTAAATAAATACAAGAATTTTTTGAGAAAAAATTATTCAAAATGTGTTAAAAAAATATCAATTTTTTTATATAAAATATATAAATTTTTCTCAAATATATTTTGCGTATATAACTGATAGATTATGATAGTTTTTAGATACGCCCTAATCTTATAAAAAAAATTGATAGTCTTTGCCAAAAATATAAGCGTTTTTCAAAAGCTAAATGTATAAAAAATAAAAAAATAAAAGAAACGGAATTACTGTTTCTTTTATTTTTTTATTTTCAGATACAAGGGAATTTATCTCATATCTCTTACCTGCTCCAATAATGTAACTTCCACATCCGGTCTTGGAAGCTGTTTAAAAGTAAATTCAGCCACAGAAAGGAGGACATCCTTAAACGTATCGGAAGGAATCGTGATTTTACATCCTTCTGATATAAGTTTTTCCTCAGTCTCTTTTTCTTTTTTCTCAAAGTTTTCCCGTTGAGAGGCGCAGGCTTCTGTAGCGGCGGAAGTAATTATATCCTGCTCTTTTGGGGAAAGCTTTGAGAAAACGCCGTTGTTTATTATAAGCATATCGGGCAAATATCTATACTCTATTTTTAAAAGGTTAGGGGCGTATTTATAATGCCCTGAATCATAATAATTAATAATACTGTCCTCAGCCCCGTCGATAGTTTTTTCCTCAAAAGCTTTGGTGACATCGTCCTCGGAATCAAGTTTGACGTTTATAACCCCGAAACTTACAAAATAGTCCGCGGAATAATTCGAGAAAGTATTTGTTCTTATTCTCAAATTCTCAAAATCCTCGGGCTTTTCCACAGGAACGGTAGTGTAAACGCTTCTTGCCCCCGTATCCATATAACCGATAATTTTAGTGTTTTTAAGACTCAATTCCAAATCAAGCTTAGGGCCTAAAATCTGTTCAAGAGACCGCCACATATGCCCTTTATTTTTGAAGATGAAAGGAAGCTCACCTTTTTCCAAAACATCGCTGCCTTTTCCCAATTCACCGAGACCGACTCTGGCGATGTCTATTTCACCGTCGCTTATTTTGCCGGGAATATCCTCTTTTTTTCCAAGCTCGCCGTCGGTGTGGACTTCTATTTTAATGAGACCGCCGCTTTTCTCCTCTACAAGTCTGGCGAACTCAAAATCGGCGGCCGCTGTCACATAGTCTGATTTATACGTTTCGGCTAAACGCAGAACTTTTACGCTTTGTTCATCCTCTTTTGAGGAACAGCCACACAAGACAAAAGAAAGTAACATAAACAAAAGAGCGAAACCATAAATATTTCTTTTCATCGGAGAACCTCCCAAAAACTTTTGAAGAACAAACTCAATACTTTTTACATGTCAATCGTCATAACGATAGTTTAGAGCTGATTTTATATTTCCTGAAGTTTTTTAAACGCCTCTTTATTAGCTGTGTAAAGCTCTTTATAAAGTTTGTGAATACTATCGTATTTTAAAACGTTTTCACCGGGTTTAATAGTTTTGATAACTTTAACCGATTTTCCTTTAGCTGTTTCAAAATCAGGGCACATTCCGGCGCCGACGAGAGCTATTAATGCCGCGCCGAAAGAAGGACCCTCCTCAATGTTAAGGACTTTAAGCTCTCTGTTTACAACGTCCGCTATGATTTGTCCCCATACTTTACTTTTAGCCCCGCCTCCTGTAATATAGACCTCATTTACGTCGACAAAATCCGTGACAAGAGTGAAGAGGTCTTTAAGCCCGAAAGCCACGCCCTCCATAACGGCTCGAATCATATCTCCCTTTTCCGTTCCTCCGGAGATTCCGAAGAACACTCCTCTGGCGTTAGCGTCGGAATAAGGGCATCTTTCACCGAAGAGATAAGGCAGAAAAATTATACCATCGCTTCCGGCGGGCGAGGCGTCCGCCAAAGCGTTGAGTTCGTCAAAGGAATTATCAGCGAAAAACGTTCTTTTAAGCCAGTTTAAAGCCTCTCCCGCGCAGAGCATACATCCCATGGCGTAAAGACTGTCAGGCATGGAGTAATTGAAAAGATGAACGTCTCCCGTAACCTTGCCGTTAATTCCGTCAAGGTATCCGATTGCCGTGCCGCTTGTTCCGACGCTTAAAACAGCCTGTCCTTTTGAGATAACTCCGTTTCCCACAGCGGCGCAGCTGTTATCGGCGCCTCCCGCTATGACTTTAGCGTCTTTGGCGAGGCCAAGCTCATCTGAAATATCGTCTGAAACCAAACCCACAACGTCTGTCGATTGCAGTACCTCCGGCAGTATATCTTTGTTTAAGCTCATTTTCTCAAGCATTTCTGAAGACCAGCGTGAGTTTTTAACGTCAAAAAGCAAAGTTCCGGCGGCGTCTGAAACCTCGGTTTTAATGTTTCCCGTGAGCATATAATTTATGTAGTCTTTAGGCATAATAACTTTGGAAACTTTTTTAAAATTAAGAGGCTCGTTTTCACGAAGCCATAATATTTTAGGCAGTGTAAATCCTTCTAAAGCTTTATTATACACCATACCCAAAACACTTTCAAGACCGCCCGCCATTTCATAAATTTCTTTAGTCTGAGATGTTGTTCTCGTGTCATTCCATAAAATAGCCTTTCTTATAACGTTTCCGTCCTTGTCAAGAAATACGGAGCTGTGCATCTGTCCCGAACAGCTTAACGCCATAACTTTTCCCCTCGCGTCGGGATAACGCGCGATTATGTCTTTAATGGCTGCTTTTGTGTTTTCCCACCATACAGACGGGTCCTGCTCGACATAGCCGTTTTGTCCGAAATCAGGCTTATAGCTTTTAGACGCCGAGCCTAAAATATTCCCTTCCTCAGAAATCAAAAGACATTTTACTCCGCTTGTACCCAAATCAATACCAAGAACATAATTCATTTTTTTAATCTCCTTAAATTAATAAAATTTTAAATTGTTTTTTATTATATCAAAAAATGAGTAAGTAAATATAATTATCATAAATCTCGTGATTATACACATTGTAAAAATACTCAAAAAATCAATGAAAAGTAATATTATTATATTTTAAAATGATATTCTTTTCGACGATTTTTCGCGTACATTTCAGTTTTTAGATAAACTTTCATAAATTTTTTTGTTTATAAATTAAGTTTGCCGTATATTCGGCGGAAAAACCGCCGAGCACACGCCAAATTTAAACGAGATTTTATCAAATCTTGTCAAGAATCTCTATTTTCTGAATATTTGTCATCTCATGAGCGATAATATATCTGCTGGTAAGAATACACAGCATATTCTTTTCGTTACAGCCGATGAACTCACCCTCGAAGATTTTCTTCTGCATAGTGATAATTTTAAGCTTCATTCCTCTTTTATACGTCTCTCCGTTAAATTGCACAATCTCCATGGGAAAAAGTTTATAGCATCTTTGAATAACCTGTCTCAAATCCTCGCTTTTATCAAGAAGCGACATGGGGTTTTTTATAATTTTATTAAGTTTCATAATAATTTTTATTACCCACGTGATTAAGACGGCTCCCAAAGCCGCGTATAAAATATCTTCGGACGTCAGTACAGAAAAATCAAAATTGTTCATTAAATTAAACCTCCAAATTTATATGGAATCGCCGGTTAAGTCAAATTCCGCTAAACGTTTTTTTATAATCGACAAACTTAGAAATAAACAGACCATATAAACGGTTATACCATCTACGTGGTATACAGACCGCTAAAAATATATTTGTTTTTTCAAGTTTATTGAGTATAACGGTAAAAGACTGTTTAATTATCGTCTCACGAAAACGCTTATAACAGATAAGCTTTGTACAATCAAACATCTGTGACGTTAAAGCCCACAGTTTAAATTTGCCCGTTAAATATCGGCGGTTTCTTTAACATTTTTATAGTCAATCAATTATAAATATCGCTTTCTTATAATTGATTATCTGCTTGACCCTTTTAAGTGATTTACAAATTGTCTGGCTGTTCTTCCGGAAACGCCTTTTTGATTTATTTCCCATTTAAGAGCCTCTTTCTCTAATATTTCATCATCAATGGAAATGCCGCTTTTTCTCGCCATAATTTTAACCATATTCAAATACTCGAAAGAGGTTGGTTTTGGATAAGAAATCGTGATTCCGAACCTGTCCGCCAATGAAAGCTTCTCGTTTAACGTATCCTGGGTGTGTATCTCGGCGTCGTCAGAGCCTCTCTGCCTGTCGCTCCATTTCTCAGAGATAAGGTGCCTTCTGTTGCTTGTGGCGTAAAATAAAACGTTGTCGGGCTTACTTTGAGAACCTCCGTCAAGAAGAGATTTCATATGTTTGTACTGAATCTCGCTTTCGTCGAAAGAAAGGTCGTCGATAAAAATAATAAATTTTCTCCCCCTGTCTTTAAGAGACGAAAGAAGTTTTGTAAGTTCAACAATCTGATCTTTTGTAATCTCTATAATACGCAGACCGTCTTTATAATATTTATTCGCCAAGGCTTTGACGGAAGATGATTTTCCGGTGCCTCTTGAGCCCACCAGCAAAACGTTGTTGGCGGGAAATCCCTTTATAAATGCCTCCGTGTTATTGATAAGTTCATCCGTTTGAGCGGTATATCCTATAATATCGTCAAAAGTAATCGGGTCGGGATTGTCAATTCCGACAATCTTTTTTAAACCGCCGTCATATTTAAAGGAGCGGAAACGGGAAATGTCCCCGCAGCCCAAAGTATTGTAAAATCTCACAAAAACGTCAAGAATCTCATTATCGGACACGGCGGAATACATATGTTCCCAAAACTCATCTTTTTTATTATTTATTGGGGTGTAGTTTAAAATTTCGGATAAGGTTTCCATTTCGCCCGATAAAGATTTTAAATCAATTGATGAAATTGATTTTAATATTTTTATGTCGTTTAACGCCAACTTATACAAGGAAGTATTTTGAACATTTTTATTGTTTTCACAATAAAGAGAAAATCTGTTTTCATTGTATAAAAATAAGCTGAACATATAATTTTTAAAAATATTTCCGCCGTATCCCATAGCCTCGGCGCTTTCCGATAAAATACTTATAATTTCGGAAAAACCGCCGTACGCGTTTTTACCTTTGAATATGTCTTTTAAAGACAAAATAACAGGGTCTGACAGTATTGAACGGTATAGAATCAATCTGTCGAGGTTTTTTACCGGCTCTTCCAAAATTTTTTTGCTAAAATCAGACATTATAAAAACAATCCTTTCAAAATCAAAAGCTGTCATAACTTGCGACAGCGATGTTTATCTCAAAAAGCGAGCTGTCCTCACAACCTATAAGCTCAATCCCCGCTTCTATGTAAGTTTCGGCAAGCTCAATAATACGCGGGGTTATAAGCTCCCCGGGAACAAGAAGAGGAATGCCGGGGGGATAAGGTATAATAAACTCGGCGGAGATAAGCCCCATGCTGTCTTTAAAACTCACCTTTTCCCTTTCCGCGTTAAAGGCCTCTTTAGGCGTCAGCGGACAGATGGGTGAAGGAAAGTTAAAAGACAAACTTGTATCTTCAAAGAGAGGCGACGATATTTTTCCGTCAATATAAAAAAGGGCGTCGCCAAGCAGTTTAAAATCCTCTTTAGAGTCACAGACTGACGTCATAAAAAGTATATGGCTTGTTCCTTTCATTTCTATATTTATATTATAATACTTTTTAAGAATTTTTTCTACATAATTTATATTTTTATTGTCAACAATACATACAATTTTTCCAAAATCCATATCAAAAACTGGGATTTCCCCAAAGACCAGATGTTTTGACAGTATTTTCAATTTTTTCAATTTTTTAACTCTCTCGTAAAATATCTTTAAATTGCTCACATACTCTTTAAAAAGCTCATCCGCTTTTTTTGAGAGAAGGTTTTGACAATTATCCATCGCCGCCATAAAAATATACGATGGGCTTGTCGATGTAAACATAGACACGGCGTCCCTGATTTTTTTCATATCTATAAGTCCATTTTTTAAGTGAAGCAGGGAACACTGAGTAAGCGCGGGAAGAGTTTTATGAATACTCTGAACAGCTATATCAGCCCCAAGGGAAAGAGCTGTTTCGGGAAATTCCTCTGAAAACTTAAAATGCGCCCCATGGGCCTCGTCAATAATAAGGGGGATGTCTTTTTTGTGAAGAATATCCGAAACGGATTTTATATCCATACAAAATCCCTCATAAGAGGGGCTTGTAAAAATCGCCGCTTTAATATCGGGATTTTTTGAAATAGCTTCTTCCACGGCCTCTTTTGACACAACACCGAAGGTGTTGAAAAAAGTTTTTTCAGGAGTTATATAAACAGGTTTAGCACCCGATAAAATAATTCCGCTGTAAACGCTTTTATGGCAGTTTCTGCCCACAAGGATTTTATCCCCATCCCCGCACAGGGCGTAAACCGCCGCCATAATTCCTGATGTGGAACCGTTTACGAGGTAAAAAGTCTCGTCCGCCCCGAAAATCTCAGCGCACAGTTTTCTGCTCTCGTCAATTATGCCTGACGGGTTATGAAGATTGTCAAATCCGTCTATTTCAGTAATATCGAAAGAAAATAAATCAAAGGGAATAAATTCTTTTTTTCCCTTATGTCCCGGCATATGAAACGCCGTGGGCTTTTTCTCAACGCGCCCTTTTAATTTGTCAACTATAGGAGACGGCATTTTCTTCCCCCCAATCTATAAAAGAGGCGATATAAGTCTTGATACGGATTCCTGAATTTTAAACAGTTTTCCTCTTTCCTCATACCACTTTCTCGTAATTTCCGTACAGTCCCCAAGGTCTTTTTTAAAACTCTCGTTAAAGTTTCTTGTAATCATTTCGTCGTAAATAAAAGCGTTTACCTCAAAATTAAGTTTAAGGCTTCTTATATCCATATTTGTTGTACCTATGGACGTTATCTTGTCATCAATTGTTATAAACTTGCTATGAATAAATCCTTTCTCATATTTATAGCATTTTACGCCCGCCTCCAAAAGCTCAGAGATATAAGAGATGCTCGCCGCGAAAACAAAGGGATGGTCGGGATGCGCCGGTATGATTATCTTAACGTCTATACCCGATAAAGCTGTTGTTTTCAAAGCCTCTAAGATACTGTCATCGGGAATGAAATAGGGAGTTTGAAAACAAACGCTTTTGCTTGCCTCGGTAATCATTTTAAAATACCCGTATTGAATTGAGTTTAAGTCGCAGTCGGGCCCCGATGACAAAATTTGCATATTTATTCCTTTTACCGGCGAAAAAGGTTTAGGAAAATATCTCTCCTCTATATCTATACATTTTTTCGAGGCAAAATTCCAGTCAGATATAAAACGAAGTTCCAAGTCGTGAACGGCGCTTCCCTCAAATCTTATGTGAGAGTCTCTCCAAAAACCGTATCTCTTTACTCTGCCCAAATACTCGTCGCCGATATTAAGTCCGCCCACATATCCTATTTTACCGTCTATTACGCATAGCTTTCTGTGGTTTCTGTAATTAAGCCTTATGGAATAAGGCGACAAAAAAATTCCTACGTCACCTCCAGCGCTGATAAGAGGTTTGTTAAAACTTTTAGAGTTGAAAATATTGCCCATTCCGTCATACAGAAGTTTTACCTCAACCCCCTCAGAAGCTTTTTTAGAAAGCGCCCGCATAATATGCCTGCCTAAATTATCGCTTCTGACAATATAATACTCAAGATGAATAAAATCATTAGCGTTCTCAATGTCTTTGAGCATAGCCTCAAATTTTGACGTTCCCTCGTCATAAACTGTGAGAGAATTATCGTTTCTTAAAAGACTGCTTCCTGATATTTGGTTTAAATAAAGAATATCCTGATATTGAGGTTCACCGTCGTATAAGTCTGTCGGAACGTTTTTGGTGTATAAATCATAATCCTCTTCTATTTTGAGAATATTTCCGATATACTTCTGTCTTAATAATTTATCATTTTTATTTTTTTGCATAAAACGCGTGTGTTTTCTGCCCTCGAAACCGAAAAGTAAATATATTATAAACCCTATACCAGGTAAAATGGTGAGAAGCATAAGCCACGACCATATCACGGCGGGATTTCTCCTCTCAAAAAACACCACAAACACAGCGAAAATAAAGTTTAAAAAAATAAATAAATCCACTATCAATGAAAATATACTCTCCAAACGCAATCACCCCTTTCGAGTAAAAAACGAGTATATATGTCAATTTTTTATCTCCATCCGCAGTTACGGTCAATTAACCTTAAAATGAGGGAAAGGAGGCGAGATAAAAATTATTTTTAAAAGACAGGGGGGGGGAGAATATAGTCTTGTCTCATGCCGACCGGCGAGACATTATTAAAAATGATTTTTAACCGCCGAATTTTAATTCAATTTTGATTTTTTTTAAGTTTACTGACTATAAATATAACCGTCGTTTTTTAGCGACCCGTTAAATTATAAGGTATTATATTAAGTAAACGCCGCGCGATTATGATTTTAAGTATTTAGCGGATACTTTCCGCTATTATGTCAAAACCTTTCAGCGCGGGCTCTGGCCATATGTGTACTATGAAGACGAACGCATACAAAGGAGCCGGATTTCGCTTTCAGAAAAAAATTATCACAAAACTGTTTTATTTTTACGCGGTGTTTCCTTAAATATAACACAGCGCTGATAAATTTTCAATGGTTAATAATAAAATATCAAAAAAATCAAAAAATATATATTGATATAAACTTTTAAATATGTTAGAATACTTTGATAGGGTAAAATGAGGTAAATTATAAGAAGTTTATCGATGTTCCTCATAAACGTTTATTAATATCTAAATACAGGGAGTATGAAAAAAGTGATTACAAACAGAGAAGATATAAGAAATATAGCTATTATCGCCCACGTAGACCACGGCAAAACAACTTTGGTAGACGAGCTTTTAAAACAAAGCGGAACTTTCCGCACCAATCAGGTGGTGCGGGAAAGAATAATGGACTCAGGAGATATTGAGAGAGAACGAGGCATTACTATTTTGTCTAAAAACACATCAGTATATTACAACGACACGAAAATAAACATAATAGACACGCCTGGGCACGCCGATTTCGGCGGAGAGGTCGAGAGAGTTTTAAAAATGGTAAATGGCGTTGTTTTGGTGGTTGACGCTTATGAGGGGGCTATGCCCCAAACAAAATTTGTCCTTAAAAACGCGCTGTCTCTGGAGCTTCCCGTTGTGGTGTGCGTAAATAAAATTGACCGTCCTGAGGCGAGGGCAAACGAGGTTGTTGACGAGATTTTAGAATTGTTTATAGAGCTTGAGGCTAATGACAGTCAGCTTGATTCGCCTTTTGTTTTCGCCTCAGCTAAACAGGGAAAGGCCGCCATGACGCCGGAAGAGGCCGAGGACGCCTCTGATATGAAGTGTCTTTTTGACACTATAATCGAGCATATTCCCGCACCGAAAGGCGACCCGGAGGCTCCTCTTCAGATTCTTGTCACTACAATCGATTATAATGATTATGTGGGGCGTATCGGAATAGGAAAGGTTGAGAACGGTACAGTGAAAGTAAATCAGGACGTAACTATAGTGAATATTCACGACCCTGAGAAAAGAGAAAACGTAAAAGTAAATAAACTCTATGAGTACGAGGGACTTGAGAGAATAGAGGTAAAAGAGGCGGGCATAGGCTCAATCGTCGCCGTTTCCGGGATTCCTGAGATTCATATAGGCGACACTATAGCTGACAGGGAAAACCCAATAGCCGTTTCCGTAAATAAAATATCCGAGCCTACGCTCGCGATGACTTTCAGCGTAAACGACAGTCCTTTCGCGGGGCTTGAGGGCAAGTTTGTCACATCCAGGCATTTGAGAGAGCGCCTTTTCAGAGAGCTTAACACCGATGTGAGTCTGCGGGTTGAGGAAACGGATGCGGCTGAAAGCTATAAAGTATCAGGGAGGGGCGAATTACACCTCTCGATATTGATAGAGACAATGCGCAGAGAGGGATATGAGTTTCAGGTATCGAGGCCAGAGGTACTTTATAAGGAAGTTGACGGCAAAAAATACGAGCCTATTGAGAATGTCACGATAGACGTTCCTGAAGAGTTTGTCGGAAACGTTATAGAGAAGCTTGGGGCGAGAAAAGGCGAGATGATAAATATGACTCCCTCAAAAGGCGGATACACAAGGCTTGAGTTCTCGATTCCGGCGAGAGGGCTTATAGGTTATCGTAACGAGTTTTTAACGGACACAAAAGGAAACGGAATAATGAACTCAGTATTTGACGACTACAAGCCGTTTAAAGGGGAAATCTCAAGCAGGGGACAAGGTTCTCTTATAGCTTTTGAGGCTGGAGACGCCGTAACCTACGGATTATATAACGCTCAGGAGCGAGGGGAACTTTTCATAGGGGCGGGAACAAAAGTTTACGCCGGAATGGTTGTCGGCAGAAACACCCGCTCAAACGATATGGAAGTAAACGTCTGCAAGAAAAAACAGCTTACAAACACCCGTTCATCAGGTGCGGATGACGCTTTAAAACTTACTCCGCCCACGATTATGAGCCTTGAGCAGTGCATTGACTTTATAGCTGATGACGAACTTGTCGAGGTTACACCGATGAATTTAAGATTAAGAAAAAAAATACTTGACCCTGTCGCGAGAAAAAAAGCCGGCAGAAATTAAATCCCGCCGTAACGGTTTTTACCAAAAATTATAAAATTATCTTTAAGCGTTAAAACAACGGCTTTAATTTTAACCGACCGAATTAAGTTCTACGATTTTTTTGCTGGTGAGCGTATTATTAATGTTTAGTGGGAGCGGGAGTTGATACTGAACATAAAAAAGCTGTAAAACGGTGTGGGTTTATAGTATTTATGGGGTGAAATACTAAAATAGTTTTTGACTTATCTAGAGCGTATCTGAAAACTATCATAAGCTGTCATTTATATACGCGAAATATCTAAAAAATTATTAAAAAATAAACGAAAACGGTTTAATTAAACAGAAAAGCCTTTCTGTTTCGTTTCATTTTTTATGATTTTTTGCGCTATTTTAGTTTTCAGATACGATCTAATAAAGTCTCAATTTCGCTTATATTACAAGGAAAGGAGTTTGCCACCATATATGGGACGAAAATCATCTTTTGTAAAACAGGCGGCAATCCTCGCCGCCGCCTCTATTCTTGTCAGGGTTTTAGGATTTTTATACAGAGTCCCTCTCACGAATATGATAGGCGACGAGGGCAACGGAATATACAGCGCTGGTTATTATATATATACTTTTTTCCTTGTAATGAGTTCAGCGGGGCTTCCGGCGGCGATATCAAAAATGGTGTCGGAGAAAATCTCTCTGGGGCGTTTCTCAGCGGCGCATAAAATATTTAAAGTGTCTCTCGCCGTGGCGTTTATCGTGGGTTTGGCGTGTTCTCTTTTGATGTATTTTTTCGCCGGAAAACTATGCGGCCTTATAGAAAGCCCCGACAGCTACTATACGATATTGACTCTTTCGCCCACGGTTTGCATAGTTTCTGTAATGGCGGTGTTCAGGGGATATTTTCAGGGGATGAACACGACTGTCCCCACAGCGTTCTCACAGGTTATAGAGCAGATTTTTAACGCTGTTTTCAGCGTTTACCTCGCGTATATTTTTATAGACAACGTAATATACGCCGCGGCCGGAGGAACGGCGGGAACTGGTATAGGAGCCCTTTTTGGACTTATATTCATAATTTTTGTGTATTTTCTCACCCGGTCCAACATAAAAAAACGTATTTATCGGGATAAACAGTTTTACAAGGAGGAGTCGTTTAAGAAAATCACGAAAAATCTTGTGAAGCTCGCCGTACCCATAATAACGGGAACCGCTATTTTCTCCATGACAAACCTCATAGATATGCAAATGGTAAATAACCGCTTAGCGGCGGCGGGTTTTGACCAGTCGAGGATAAACGCCCTTTACGGACAGCTCACGGGGAAATATGTTACAATAACCACTCTTCCCGTTTCTATATCAACGGCGGTGGCGACCGCCGTGCTTCCGGCGATAGCGGCGGGAGTCGTTAAAAAAGCCTTTAAGGACGTAAATTTAAAAATAAACGTCGCTTTAAGAGTAACTATGATTATATCTATTCCGGCGGCGATAGGTATAGGCGTTTTGGGAAATCCTATTTTAAAAATGCTTTATCCTAATTATTCTGAGGGCGGTATTTTACTTCAGGTTGGCTCAATAAGTATAATTTTTTTAGCGTTAAGCCAAATAGCCACAGGAATTTTGCAGGGTCTTGGGAAAGTTTACGTGCCGGCGGTAAATGCGTTAATCGGGGCGATTATAAAAATACCTTTAAACTATTTTCTTATAAGCGTACCGGAAATAAACGTCACTGGTGCCGTTATAAGCACCATAGTGTGCTATGCCGTAGCGTCATATTTAAACTTTAAGGCGCTTAAAAGAGTCACAAGATCCAGGACGGATTTTACGGGTATTTTGATAAAACCACTTATTGCCTCCATATTTATGGCGGCTGCGTGTTATTTGTCGTATAAAGTTTTTTATTATGTCTCAAGTTTAAATACAATATCAACGGTTATAGCAATAGGTTTTGGATGTTTGGCGTATTTTACGGCGATGGCCCTTATAGGCGGGCTTAAAAAAGAGGACCTTGAGCTTATACCTATGGGCAGGAAAATAATTAAAATTTTAAAACGGCGCGGATTTTTATAAAAAATTCTATCTGTGTTATTATGGTTAATAAACTTAAAAAGGAGCGGAAGAAAGCGATGGGAAGATGGCGTAGTTTTAAATACGCTTTGGACGGTTTAGGCGCGTGGATGAGCGGTAAGGTCTCGTAATCCGCCGGGCATTGTAAAAAAAGTATTTTTACTTTTTAACTTGTTTATTTTCAAGTTTATTAATTATATACTAGGGCGTATCTGAAAACTATTATAAGCTATCAGTTATATGTACAAAATATACAAAAAATTATTAAAAAATAAACGAAAACGGTTTAATTAAACAGAAAAGCCTTTCTGTTTCGTTTTATTTTTTATAATTTTTTGTATATATTTTAGCTTTCAGATACGCTCTAAACACCGTTTAAGTTTTGGATAAAAATTGATTTACGCCTATACGGCAAACCTTTATCAATCCTTTAAATGGTGTTTATAGCGATTCATAAAATTTTCAACTCGAAACAATAAAAAAATTATTTGATATATTTATTTTATAGTATATTTATTCATTCTTTTATTGTTTCGCTATAGTATAAATATGTATTTCCTGGAAAGGAGTTTTTTTATGAGCGGAAATAAAGCTTTTAAATCAGACGTTATTGAGTCAAAAGAAGTTTTCAAAGGAAAAATAATAGATGTCTATCATGATAAAATAACTCTTCCCGAAGGGAAGAGCACATACCGTGAAATCGTGAAGAGAGGAAGCGCCTCCGCTATACTTCCTATAGACGGCGACGGTAATATTATTTTTGTAAGACAATACAGACACCCAGTCGGCGACTGCGTTCTGGAAATTCCGGCGGGAGTGCTTGAGAAAGACGAGGACCCTCTTATCTGCGCGAAAAGAGAGCTTGAGGAGGAAACGTCTTTTAAATCCAACGATATAAAGCTTCTCGCCAAAACGCACTCCGCCATAGGATTCTGCGACGAGATGATTTATATATACTTAGCGGAAAACCTTCTGCGAGGGGAATTTAACCTTGATGAGGACGAATACATAGAGACAGAGAGATACACTCTCACGGAGGCTGTTGACATGATTTTTAACGGCGTTATAACTGACAGTAAGACAATGATTGCCGTACTTGCCTATAAAGCGTTAAAAAATCTTTAATATGTCAGTCAATGGACTTAGAACCTGTCTAAAATCTAAAAAAAGCCTGTCTAAAAACAAAATATACACAAAAAATCAGCGAAAATAAAATCGTTTTGGAGCGTAATGATTTTATTTTCACTGATTTTTTGGATATTTTAATAGTTTTTAGACAGGCTCTTATAGCGAACCAATAAAAGAATGAATAAAGCTTTTTTAAATTTTATTGATGAAAATAAACTTCGTTAAATTTTTTTCGTATATAGTATATATCAAGTCTTTATATCAGACATGCGGGAAGCAAAAAACGTATAAATATAAATAGTTTTTTGCCGCTGTGATTTTGCGAGTTTTATTTAAATACGGCTTTTTAAGGGATCGCGGAGAAGATTAAATTTTGGATTAACGACAAAATCCACCACCCTTAATACGCCATTTTAAAGTTCCCAACAAGCCTGTTTAATAGACTTTTTTGAAATTTTACAACAATTCCGGCAAAGTTAGAAAAAACTATTTTATTCAATATTTCTTAACATTTCTGGTGATAAAAATACGAAACGCCTTTCTATAGATAAGCGCCGTGAAGAGATGCGGGCGGAGAGGCAAAGCTTTGCTTCGCTGTCATATTTAAGCTGACTTTCGCTAAGCAAAAGCGCTGATTGTTGAATAAAATATTTTTTTCATCATTATGTAATTTTTATAATTACCATATTTTAAAAGAATTCTAATATATAAGGCGGGCGGCAAATCTTAAACCGTCTGAATATTTTATTATGAAAGGAATTTTGTTATGAAAAGAAAAATAAGCGCTTTTTTGGCGGCTTTAATGGTTTTTGTGTCCTCTTCCTCTGTTTTTGGGGCGGTTTCCGATATAACAATTAACGCCAACGGTCTTTTCAGGCCTATAAGAAATGAGATGATAAACAGAAACGGGGCGAACTTAATAGGCTTACGTGAGATATCCGACATTTTAGGGGCGGATGACGTATTTTGGGACTCAAAAGCGAGGACTGTCACGATAAAAAAGAACGGTAAAAAAGCTGTTCTTTCTGTTGACAGCGGAAAAGTATCAATAGACGGAAAAGAAACTGACGCCCCTGTATCCGCCGAGATAGTAGACTCACGTGTCATGGTGCCTCTACGTTTCATAAGCGAGATATTTGACGCCGAGGTTACATGGGACGGTGAAAAAAGAACGATAACCGTTGTAACTCCCGATAAAACAAGTGATTACACAGTTTTAGACATAATGGGGGAAAACGTTGAAAACACAATTGTTTATACATATGACGAGGCTTTACAGTCGGCGATAAATAAAAACTCTGACCTCAAAAACCTTGATGACACGATTTCTTATCTTATAGAGGCGAGAAGTGAACTTGGAAATAATATAAAAATAATGGACGACGCCTATGAATCTTACACAATGCTTGAAAACAGCGCGGCGGAGGGCGAGATAAGCGACTCAATGACAGTTCAGGCGAGAATGTCCGAGACTATAGACACGACTATTAAACTTATGCAGTCAATGAAGTCGGCTGATGTAAACCGATCTCTTAGAGACGTAAACGAGGAAATGATAAAAGATGGTCTGGCGGCTACTCTTAAAAATTATCTTTCGTCAATAAAAACGGCACAGATGAACATATCTCTTCTTGAGGAAAATGTAAAACTAGGACAGGAAAATATAGAGAATATGGAGCTTAAACTTTCTGTCGGAATGGAAAGCGAGAAAAATGTTTCCACGGCTAAACTTGAGCAAAAAGAGCTTGAGGCGAATTTAGAATCCTCAAAACTCGCTTTTGATAAATTAAAACAGAGTCTGAGAGATTTTATAGGGGCAAAACCGGACGAGAATATATATGTTGATTATGAGATTACCTTTGACAAATTAGACGACGTTCAGCTTGAGTCTTATGTTACTTTAAAAACACAGAACGACCCATCGATAAAAGCGTTAAAAGCGAAGGCGGAGCTGGCGGAGTATAATAAAAGAGTCGCTTCCGTAACCGCTTCTGACGCTGAGAGAATGGATCTTACAAACGCTGTGAATACCGCCGAGAGAGCTTTAAAAGACGCCCAGGATGATATGGCGACGAATATAAGAAACGCTTATAACAGCATACGCCAGCTTGAACAGCAGAATAAGGCGAAAAAAGCGGCGGTACAGAAAGCCATAGAGACTTATAACAGTGTAGTTGTAAGTTATCAGGCTGGAATGGCGACAAACTATCAAGTAAGTCAGGCCAAGCTTGGAATTTTAAACGCTGAAATAGACGTTGAGAAAAACGCCCTTGATTACGACCTTTCAGTATTTACCTTTGAAAGACCTTATATGCTTAAGTCATAAGTCAAATGATTTAAAGCTTTAATAAACTTTTAAAAATTAAAGCGGCCTCCGTGGCAACGATTTTTAATCGCTGCCACGGAGGTGTTTTTCTTTTTACTCAAACGGCTAAAAAAATAAAGTCCGATTTATTTGGTTTTCCGCTCACGGTGAAATCAGGGAAATAAATATACAACATAATCAAATACGCGAGAAATAAGTTCAAATCGAGGGGCGGGGTTATATAAATGAACAGCTTAATTGAAAACTTCATACAACAGAGATGAGCGTAGTATGCGCGAAAATCGAAAGGCTTTGAGAAAATTGGTACGCTGCTGTTTACGGTCATGAAATAGCGGCGAATGCTAGTAACTGTACAATTATTACCGTATATAAAGTTTAAAAATTATTTTTGCTGTATAATTCTTGAATTTTAATTATTATACATTAGAAAACAAGATTTAAGAGATTGAAAACATAAAAACGAATTGAGAGAAAGATAATAGTGTTTAGTGTTGTATAGGTATATACAAACGGCTAAAAACTATGACAGCGGTATTTGGAAAATAGAACTTTCGCAGAAATTAAACACGCGAGAAATTAACTTTCCCGCGAACAATTTATAGATTATAAAAGTATTATGGTTCCCTCTTTTTTTTCCATAAGCCTTACGGTTTGCCCTGTTCCGCTTCTTTCTTTCTCAAGGTACGCTATACAATAGCTTGATAGTTCTACGAGTTTTTCGTTTCTATGTTTCATACAGCCGTCGTAATAATCATGGGATATGTAAATTATATCGTCGGCTTTGTTGATAAGGAAAAGAAAAGCGTTTTTTTGAGAAAAGCCCCATTTTTGACTCATAATGATTTTATCACAGGGAAGCACGAATATAAGCCTTATATAAGGGTACTTTTTTTTAAGACGCAAAATATGGGAGGCGGCGAATTGGTCAAAACCTATCGCGCCTCCGGAGAGAAATGTGTCATATCCAATGGAAATAGATTTTTCTATTTCCATTGGAAGATTTTTAAGTTTTGATTTGTTTATTTGTCTGTGTCCCGTGAAACACACGGTTTTTTTCTCATCAATCATATTTGTCTAACCTTTTAAACGAGGGAACGTATGAGAGTTATTTTATCTCGTCGATCCCATTCATATAAGGAACCAACGCGTCGGGAATTTTAACGCTTCCGTCCGCCCTCTGGAAGTTTTCCAAAATGGCCGCCGTGGTTCTTCCAACGGCGAGACCGCTTCCATTTAACGTATGAACAAATTTAGCTTTATCCTTTATATTGTCCTTGAACTTAATATTAGCCCGTCTCGCCTGATAATCCTCAAAGTTTGAACAGCTTGAGATTTCAACATATCTTCCGTAGCTTGGCATCCAAACCTCAATATCGTAAGTCATAGCGGAACTGAAGCCCAAATCTCCGCCACAAAGTCTCACAACTCTGTAAGGAAGTCCTAAAAGCTGTAAAATTTCCTCAGCGTCGTTTGTGAGAGATTCCAATTCCTCGTAGGAATTTTCAGGTCTTGAGAATTTAACAAGCTCCACTTTATTAAACTGATGCTGACGGATTAAACCTCTTGTATCTCGACCGGCTGAACCAGCCTCAGCCCTAAAGCAAGCTGTATAAGCGCAATGTTTTATCGTAAGCTTGTCTCCGTCCAGAATATCGTCTCTATACATATTTGTAACGGGCACCTCGGCGGTCGGTACAAGGAAAAAACCGTTATTAGCCACTTTAAAGGCGTCTTCCTCAAATTTAGGAAGCTGTCCCGTACCTGTCATACTTTCCCTGTTTACCATCTGAGGAGGGAACACCTCGGTGTAGCCATGTTTATCCACATGAGTGTCAAGCATAAAATTTATTATGGCTCTTTCAAGTCTAGCTCCGAGACCCTTATAAACGGTGAATCTTGTTCCAGTGATTTTCGCCGCGGTAGCTGGGTCTAAAATATCGTATTTTTCCCCGACTTCCCAATGAGGTTTAGGCTCGAAATCAAATTTAGTAGGTTCACCCCATTTTCTCATCTCAAGGTTATAGGAATCATCCGCCCCGTCTGGAACAAGCTCATTTGGGGTATTCGGTATGCTTAAGAGAAAGTCTTTTATTTGCTCGTCTGTTTCTTTAACATGAGAGTCAAGCTCTTTAACCTTATCGGAAATAGCTTTCATTTCGCTCATAAGCTCTGTTGTGTCTTTTCCCTCTTTTTTAAGGGCGGGGATCTGTTTTGACGCTACATTTTGTTTATTTTTAAGTTCCTCAACTTCGCCTAACAGAGAGCGTCTTTTATTGTCGAGTTCCAAAAAACCGTCAAGGTTATATTCCTTGTTCCTTTTCGCGAGGGATTTTTTTATTCCCTCGAAATCTGTTCTGAATCTTTTTACATCTAACATTATAAAATCCTCCCATTTACGGGCGAAAGAAGACATTAAGGCTTTTCTGTCGTCCGTTTAAAATCTTTTAAAAGTGTATATATGGCAAATAATAGCGAATGGATATAATCGCCGTTTGTATAACGTAAATTTAAAGTACGTCTCAGCGTATATAACGTCATCTGTTATTTTACCACACATTAGAAAAAATTCAATATTTATAAGGAAATTTTTCTAAACAAATTTTTATGAGAATTTTACCTTTTTTTAAAAAGTTTTTAAATAAGCGATTTTAATTCTGTTGAGGTCGTCGACGCTTAAAATGCGAGGTATCTCAAGCAAGGAGAGGAGAAGCTGTTCTCTTTGTGTGCACTCGGATATTCTTGGATTTTCCAAAAAATCCGGAAAATATAAATATATCTTATATTTCATAAATCCATAAATGTCAGGGATAAAGTCAAAACGGGTGAATATTATATATAAAGTGTTTAAATAAAACAACTTTATAAACTCAAACTCCAGATTAATGTAAAGAGCGTCGAAAGCGCCTCTTCTTTTATATTCCTCAACTTTAAGAACCTCTATATTGAGTCTGTCAAGCTGATGAAGAGCGTTTTTCTCAGTAACGGTGGAGCATTCGTTAATAAAATAATGGTAAATGATTCTGTCAACGATATATGTGTTTTTTGTGTATAGATTTAATATGGAGCCCCAGTAGTTATCCTCATACGCTATGTTCTCAGGAAACCAGACTTTGTTTTCCAAAATGAGCTCTTTACGGTAAATAGCCGACCATATGCCCCCGATTTCTCCGTTACATCCAACATTTGGGGTATCGTAAACATACCATCCGTCTTTTGTCATAAACTCATATGACACGTCTTCTTGTTTGGCGTTTGTAATATCTTTTTCCCCAACGAAATGTTCTCTTATAAATTTTCCCCTTATAATATCATATTTTTTTTCTTTTGCCTTTTCATAAAGTCTCTCATACATATCTGGCTCAATCCAGTCATCTGAATCCACAAAACCAAGATATTCCCCATCGGCGCACTGCATGCCGATATTTCTGGCACCGCCCTGACGCAAGTTTTCGTCATATGATATAACTGTGATTTCTTTTTGAAAACGCTCTTTCCACTTGATTAACTTTGAAAGAGTATTATCTGTGGAAGCGTCGTTAATCGCTATAATCTGCAAACGCTCTAACCCTATAGTTTGATTTACGACGGACCGCATACATCTGTCAATATAATTTTCAACATTATAACAGGGAATAATGATACTTATGTATATTTCATCCCTGTCATCGTTTTTTAAAATCCGCAAATCCTTAATATTATTTAAATCACTTGACTTAAAGCCTATTTCCATAATCGGTATACTCCTTAAATAGAATCGCAAGAACTTGTAACGTAATAATATCATAAAATATACATTTTTACAATACTTAAATTGGTGTTTGATGGGGAAATTAATTTTTAACTTTTTATACTTCAGAGATTAAAATAAGTCAAATATACAGCGGTTTATCATAAATAGCCAATAAACTAAAAAACAGATAAGTTTGACAAAAGAAAAACAATATCCATCTCGTCTTTTTTCGTGTTTTTTTAAACTCGCTTACATTAATAATTTTATTTTTTGGCGATATAAAAAATTATATCAAGTCATTTATATGTTTGCTTAAAAACGCTGATATTTTAAGGTGATTTTTACATAAAAGAGTATTAACGAAAATCCCTTTAAGTTGTTCATAACGCGATGAAGGAAAAAAATACTCGCGGTTTGAACTCAAGAGTTTTTAAACTTTAATATTATTTTAAGAGGTTGAAATCGTTTATCGCCAAATAAGATCTCAACGGTTTAAAAGTTTCTCATAAATTGATTTCCCGAAAAGTGTTTTTGAGAATCGTGGCGATTTTTAGTATAAATTGATGAAAGAAAAAAGTTATTTTAATTAAAATTTTTCAAACTGTCTAGCCGTTTTCTCTAAATGAAAGACGCTTAAAACTTAAAAAGCGAAACGCTTTTTAACTGAGACTTTAGCGCGGGCGCTCTTTAAAATATGTTTTCTGAAACTCTCTTTGAAATGGAATCGCCGCGATTTAATGTGAACGAAAAGTAGCAAGTCTTGTCTAATTCCCGCGGTATATTATGAAAACTGGAATACACGCGAAAATTGTAAAAAATAAACACGAAACGGTTTATTTTGTTTTTCATGTTTTTAAAGAAAATTTGAGTGAATGAATTTTTATCAATCTTTAAATGATGTTTAACATACGATTAACTTGAAGCGTCGAATTTTTCGTGAATTTGTTTTTAATGATTTTATATTGTAACGTCATAGGGCTTTTTGTCGAAAAAAGGCGATAAAAGCCCGCTTTCAAAGAATTCTGTTTCATTTTAACGGTTATTACGTTAAAAGTCAAGCTTATTTTTAGATTAATATAAAATCAAATAAAAACGAGGAAGGAGAAGTTTAATTGACATATCTAAACCGCATTAAAGATTTAAGAGAAGACAGCGACCTGACACAGACGCGTATAGCGAGAATGATAAATGTCGCTCAGACTACATATTCAGATTATGAAAAAGGAAAAATCAGAATACCTATCGACATTGTGATAAAACTCGCCGAGTTCTACGACGTTGATATGAATTATATAACCGGAGTAAGCAACATAAAGCAAAAGTTCCCGAGAAATAAAAAGCGGCGTAAATAAAATAGCCGCTTTTTATTTATGTACGGGCGCTTTGAGAAAACCCACGGGCTCCGCGCGTATTTGGCGCCTTATTTAAGAAAACGCGCGGCTAAAAAACAGACGTTTACCGAGATTTACTCATCCCAGTTGTGGTAAACGTTTTTAACGTCGTCGTCGTTTTCTAAAAGGTCTAAGAGGCGAATCATCTTTTTAATGTCTTCCTCATCGGTAAGCTCAGTATAAGTTTGCGGAAGCATTTTAACGGAAGCGTCCGCCATAATAATACCAGCTTTTTCAAGGGCTTCTCTTACTTGTGAGAAATCATCGGGAGACGTTATTATCTCTATGCCGTCATCTTCCTCGTTTATATCCTCGGCTCCGGCCTCTATCGCCGTGAGCTCGATTGTCTCAAAGTCGGTATCATCATCTTTCTCAATCATTATCTGGCCTTTTTCATCAAACATAAAACTTACGCAGCCTGTAGTTCCCATATTTCCGCCGCCTTTCGTAAAGGCGCTTCTGACATTCGCGGCGGAGCGATTTTTATTGTCCGTTAAAGTTTCAACTATTACGGCGACTCCTTTAGGGCCGTATCCCTCGTATGTTATTGATTCATAATTTACCCCGTCAAGGTTTCCGGCGGCTTTTTTTATACTTCTATCTATAGTGTCATTAGGCATATTGTTGCTTTTAGCTTTCGCTATAGCGTCTCTGAGTCTTGAGTTATTAGCCGGGTCCGGTCCGCCGGCTTTTACGGCTACCGCCAGCTCACGTCCTAAAATAGTGAATATTTTTCCTTTAGCGGCGTCATTTTTTTCTTTTTTATGTTTAATATTCGCGAACTTTGAATGTCCTGACATTTAACTAAACCTCCCATAATTTAAATCGTTTAATATTTTATCACATATTAACTTTATAGTCAATAAAGTTAGAAACAAACAAGGATATTGATTTTTACTGAAAGGTTTTTCGTCATTCACGATTGCCGATATTACAATTAATATTGACATTTTTCGCCGTGTAATGTATACTAAAATAACATATTTTGTGTTTTACGATATATTTTTCTCTGAAAAAGTAAAATGGCGGCTGTAAAATTATTTTACGAGAGATTTTTGAAAACTATTCCAAAATTTAAATATATCGGCATATATATTTTAAGACACGTTAAAGTTGTTTACTCATATACTGTTAAATCATATAAAAAAATATTTTATTTTTTAAGGAGGATTTTTTTATGATTTTAAAAAAGAGCATAGGGTTATACATTTTCCTTTCAATTATCACATGCGGTTTATTCATGCTTTACTGGCTTGTGTCTATTGCTAACGATGTGAACGAGGCGTCAGGCGAACAGGGAACCACCGGAGGAGTCGTTTTAATTCTTACAATTATTACATGCGGTATTTACGGCTGGTATTGGCTTTATATGGCGGGTCAAAAAATAAGAATAGCTCAGACAAAAAGAAATTTCACTTATATAACAGACGCGAGCGTCATATACATAGTTTTGGCCGTGGTAGGTCTTTCTATCGTATCTTACGCACTTATTCAGAACGAGCTTAATAAAATATCAGAATACGATATGAGTAATAATCAAAATATTCAATAATAGCGGCGTATGCGGAAACGGTTGTTTAACGCTGTGATGGCTATATTGATTTTAACGGCAGCGGGAGTCATTTATAAAGCCTTTGTTTTAACTACGAATATTTACATACCGTGTTTATTTTATGAGAAAACAGGACTGTATTGTCCTGGATGCGGAATCTCAAGAATGTTTATCAAGTTGTTTAATTTTGATTTTTACGGCGCTTTCAGAAGCAACGTATGTCTTTTCACGATGTTTCCGATATTTATGTTTTACGCTGTTTTTAAGATTTTGAGATATATTAAATCAGGAAAACACTCTCAGACAAAAATGGAAACGGTTTTTGTCTGGACCGTAATTGTTATATTGCTTTTGTTTGGGGTTTTAAGAAATTTTTCCGCTTTTTCCTATCTCGCTCCCGAATAAGCCAAACCGCGAGCAACTTATTTTGAGAGTTTCCATTTTTAACAGGGTGTCTTCTCACAAGGATGGTGAGATAAGTTATTGTGTTTTTTATTTCGCCGCCATAAATTTATGTGTCACTATAAATTATTAAGAGATTTAACAGAGGAGTATTTATTTTGTGAGAACGCTGATGAGTTTAAAACAAGAGGTTTGTTTTGACGATTGGTTTTATAATTTTTATTTTATGAGAAAGGCCGCCCTACGCGGCTTTTTTCAAATTGTGTTTTTTATTTTTAAATTTTTCTTGATAAAAAATGAAATATTGTTTAAAATTGATGTAATGAGATTTTTTAGATATATGGACAATACACTTAAAAACAAGCGAGTCTGACGGTTTTCGCTCGTTTTCTGTTACTTTTCAGTTTTTTACTATAAAGTATTTCAAAGACAAAGAAAGGATACGCTTATGTCGGAACAGTCGAGCAAAAAGGGAATGATGGCAAAGGATACGGTAATTTACATGCTTGCCAAAGGATTTGAGGGCGTAGTGGGAATATTAACGCTCTCTATTATGACATGGTTATTTTTACCGGAAAAAATGGGACAGTACTCAAACGTGAATATCGCCGTGACCACTGCCGCTATGTTCGCCATACAGTGGCTTGTTCAATCGGTTTTGAGATATATAAACAAATACGACATAGAAAACGAGCAGGAAAAGTTTTTTACCACGGTATTTACGGCGTGGCTTAAAGTGAACATAATTGTTATTTTTTTCGGAATTATCGCTCTTATCATTATAAATTCGGGGGTTTTTAAAGGTGCGGCGTTTTCAAGGTTTTTAGACGTGTATACCCCGACGGTTATGTTTTTCGCGCTTCTTATGTTTATTACTTACAATACCGCCCAGCTTATGATTTCTATGCTCGCCGCTGTCAGAGAGGCGAAAACAAATCTTTTTATATCGGTGTTCTCGGTAACGGGGAAAATAGCTCTTATTTATATTCTCGCCACGAATTTTGGGAGAAGGATAGAATGGATTTTTTTAAGCTACGCTGTCTTTGACGGCATAACATCTGTAATCGGTATTTTTAAGCTTAAAATATACAAATACATTAATGTGAGAAAAAGTTCTCCTGAGATTTTAAAGGATTTAAAAGCTTATGGAATTCCTCTTATGGGAAATCTTATAGCGACATCCGTTCTCAACAAATCGGATATTTATATTATAACAGGATTTAAGGGGGAAGCTCAGGCGGGAATTTATCAGACAAATTACTCTATTATCGCCTCGGCTTTTACCTTGCTTTCAGCCGCTGTTATGCGGGGAAGCTATCCAACTATTTTGAAAACATGGAGCGAGGGGAAAAAAGAACTTTCGGCGAATCTTGTCTCAGAGGCCGTGAGAATGTTTCTGCTTATTTCCGTTCCAGCTGTTTTTGGTGTTTTATGCGTTTCAGATACAGCCGCGGGAGTGCTTTTTGAGAGCGGGTTCGTTGAAGGGCACACGGTAATGGTCTGGGTCGCCGCGGGAATGACACTTCTCGGCCTTACGGAGTACTGTATCAAACCGTGGGAGCTTAACGCCAGAACAAAATCAATATTTTACAGAAGCCTTATAGGCGGGATTGTGAATATCGTGGTTAATTTAATTTTTGTGCCTGTTTTTGGCTATTACGCCGCCGCCGTGAGCACGTTTATAGGCTTTTTTGTTTATTTTACACTCGCTTATATGGGAACAAGGAAGCTTATGAGATGGAATCTGCCTCTTTTGGTTTATATCAGGATAATCATAAGCGCCGTTATTATGGCGATGGTTATTATGGCGGTAAGGTTTGTAACGGGCGGCGGAGTGCTGTCTCTTTGCTGTATGATTGGGGCGGGGATAATCGCATATGTTTTAGCTTTATTTTTCACGGGAGAAATCAAACGGGAGGTTAAAGCGATTATTAATGTTTTAAGAAAATGACAATGGTCAGAAACGCTGATTATTTGATATTTCGATATGTAAGTATTTTTTAAATTTATCGGTGATATTTTAAAAATAGGTTGATTATTTTAACTTTTTATGGTATAATTAAAAAAAATGTTAGGGTACGTCAGAGAACATATTCGGCTATATAAAGTACCGGAATGAGTTCGCTGAAACTCTATAGTTAAAGATACGAATGTTTTTTGACAGCGAGGGCAAGCTTTAAGAAAATTTAAAATTATACGGCATTTTCTATAAACTTTTTTTAAGGTTTTGCCGATATAGGATTAAGAGGACTATAAAGGCGCGTCTGAAAGCCGAGGTATACTTTTTTTATGAGGTGCTTTTCTAAGAACTTTATATTATTTTAACAAAAGGCGAGGAATTTTCGGACACGCGGCGGACGAGTCATAAAAAATTTTAACGGTATTTATAACGTGATTTATAAATTTTATTTTGTTTTTAGGAGGGTGATTGTTATGTCATATTTATCGATTTCCAACCAATATTCAATGTACTCAAATCTTCTTTCCCAAACATACGGCTGCGGCACTGGTATGTCAAGCGGGGTTTCGGACAGTCTTCTCGGAATGTACTCATACATTTACGGCGCGGGGAAAAGCACGTCCTCAAGCGTATCATCGGCGACTAGCGACTATCTTGTAAATTTAAAAAACAAGGCGTCTAACGTAGTCGACGCCGTTTCCTCAATAAGGGACAACTCAAAGAACGACAAGAAAATCGTCGCCAACAGCGACAATTCATCGGCGGTTTCGGGAACTTATACAGGCGATAAGAAAAGAGACGACATTAAAATTGACGTTGAGAAAATAGCGTCGGCTCAGGTTAATGAGAGCGAGAGCCTTAAATCAAACTCTTCAAGCCTATATTATAAAAAGGCGAGCAATATCTCAATAACCACAAGCGAGGGAAAGAGTTACTCTTTCAATTATTCCGCTAAAATTACGGAAACGGACGAAAAAGCCCTTAATAATATAGCGGCTAAAATCAATAAAGCGAATATAGGCGTTTCAGCTTCCGTAGAAACAGACGAGAAAACCAAAACAAGCAAGCTTGTTCTTACAGGAAGCAAAGCCGGAGAGGGAAACGATTTTACGGTTTCCGGAAATCTCGCCGAGGCTTTGGGAATAGACAACGTAAAGACGGCGTCGTCAGACGCTGTGTACTCCATAAACGGCGAGAGAAGAACGTCATCATCAAACGAGGTGAAAGTTGACGAGGAACTTACTTTAAAACTTAAAGGAACTACTGAAAAATCAGCCACAATAAGTTTTGGAAAAAGCAAAACAAATACTATTAATTCCGCCAGAGAGCTTGTGAACGCGTTTAACGGGTTAGCCAACACGGCTTATTCATCAAACGACTCAGGCGCCGATAGACTTGGAGACAGACTTAAATCCATAGCTAAAACTTACGGCGCTTCTCTTGATAAAATCGGCGTGTCTTTAAATTCTAAGGGATATCTGGAGATAGACGAGGATAAAATGGACAAAGCGGCGGAGAATGGGGAACTTGATAAATTCTTTAACTCAAACGGCAAGAATGGTCTTAGTTATGGATTTGTAAACAGGCTTGAAAACCTCGCCAAGAAAGCTTACGACGACCCTACCGATTTCCTTTCAAGCTCAGGCAAGGCGGAAGTGAACAGTGTCTCAAACAGTTCTTATTACAAAAATATCGGCGGAGCGTCATATAACTATATAAGCGCTTATTACAAATATTCAAATATCGCGATGCTCTTCAGCGCTATGGTATAATTGATGAGGAAGAGGAAAAGTTTTTGTTTTGGATTTTTTGGCGGTGAGCCCACAGATTATGAGTGTGTAGAGATTAAGGGTGCGTTTTTTGTAAACGCGCCCTTTTTAAAAATTTCTTAACTTTAGACTTTTAAATTTTTTAACACTTTTAGAGCGTATCTGAAAACTAAAATACGCGCAAAAAATTATAAAAAATGAAACGAAACAGAAAGGCTTTTCTGTTTAATTAAACCGTTTTCGTCTATTTTTTTATAATTTTTTGGATATTTCGCGTGTATAAATGGCAGCTTATGATAGTTTTCAGATACGCTCTAGTATATCCATTTTTTTAAATGAGATTAGCATTAGAGCATATCCGTAAATTAAAATACGTTCAAGGAATTACTACAAAATAAAGAGAGATTAAAACGTTTTTATTTTATTTGTCATAATTTTTTGATATTTTGGCTTTATATAATCAAAGTACTTGAAAAAAGCAAATGGTAATCTTTTGAGAAGGTTTATGATAATACTCAGTTGTTTTTTTAAATTTAACTTGATTACGGCGGTTTGGCGTGTTAGAATAATTTTATCGATTTTTTGAGAAAATATACTAACAACGGGAAAAGGAGAATTTCAAATGTTTGTTGACAGAGTTAAGATACACATAAAAGGGGGAAACGGCGGAAACGGCGCTGTTTCTTTTTATAGAGCCAAGTATGTCACGAACGGCGGACCTGACGGCGGGGACGGCGGAAAGGGCGGCGACATTGTATTTATGGCGGACGAGGGACTCAATACACTTATGGATTTCAGATACAAAAAAATATTTAAGGCGCAGGCGGGAAGCGACGGAAGCAAGCGTAACCGGACGGGCGCCGACGGAGAGGACACGGTTATAAAAGTTCCGGTGGGTACGGTTATAAGAGAGGCAGAATCAGGAAAAATAATGGCGGATATGTCCAAAAAGGATGATGTTAGGATTATTATAAAAGGCGGGAAAGGGGGAAAAGGCAACCAACATTTTGCCACGCCCACAAGACAAGCCCCGAGATATTGTGAAAAAGGCCGTGTCTCAAAAGAATATGATGTTATTTTAGAGTTAAAACTTATCGCGGACGTTGGTCTTATTGGATTTCCAAATGTTGGGAAGTCAACAATTCTTTCAATGGTTACAAACGCTAGCCCTAAAATCGCGAATTATCACTTTACGACTTTATCACCGAATTTGGGCGTTGTGAGAAGCAGATGGGGCGAGGATTTTGTAATGGCGGATATTCCGGGACTTATAGAGGGGGCGAGCGAGGGCGTGGGGCTTGGACACGAGTTTTTACGCCACGTGGAGAGAACGAAAGTGTTTATTCACGTTGTGGACGCTGCGGGTCTTGAGGGAACAGACCCTATTGATAATATTGAGAAAATAAACGGGGAACTCGCCAAATATAACCAGGAACTTTTAAAAAGGCCAATGATTATTGCCGCCAACAAAATGGATATTCCGGAGGCAATGGAGAATTTTAATAAAATAAAATCGGTTTACGAGGCTAAGGGGTTTAAGGTGTTTCCTGTCTCCGCCGCCTCAAACGACGGTTTGGACGAGCTTATTTCCGTCTCAGCCAATATATTGAGAGATTATCCCAACGATATTGTGTTTGAGGAGGACTTTGACGAGTATGACATATATGAGGATATATCAGAAACGGAAAATCAGCCCTTTACGGTGGAGAAAGCCGGCGAGCGGTATTATGTTGTCAGCGGGGTTGGCGTTGAGAAAATGATTGGATACACAAATATTGAAACGGAAAAAGGCTTCGCTTTCTTTCAGAAATATTTAAGGGAAAAGGGAATTATTGAAAAGCTTGAGGAATCAGGAATCAACGAAGGAGATACGGTCAAAATTTACGATCTTGAGTTTGAGTATTACAGATAGCAGGGACTTTTACGGGTTATTATAGAAAACGCTTATAAGTCATAGAGCATATACGGGAATTAAAATACGCGGAAAGTTACAGGAAATAAAATTGAATTGTTTTTACATTATTTCTACCGATTTTTAGATGTTTTGATTTTATGAGTCTCTGTAATACTATGATAAAAAATAATTTTTTAAGGAGTTTTATTTATGAACAGCAAACAAAGAGCTTATTTAAGAAGTTTAGCGAGCAAAATAGATTCAGTTTTTCAAGTGGGCAAAAACGGCGTTACCCCGGAGGTTGTGAAATCGGTTGACGAGGCTCTTGAGAAAAGGGAGCTTGTGAAAGGGACGGCGCTTAATAACTGTCTTTTGGACATTAACGATATAGCGGAGATGATAAGCGAGAGGACTCAGTCGGAAACGGTGCAGATAATCGGAAAGAAAATTGTTTTTTTCAGGCAGAGCAAAAAAAATCCAGCTATTGATATTTCAAAATACGGAAAGTAGATGTTTTAGCGAGAGTTTTATATCCGATAAACTTGTTTATTTTTAAGTTTACTGATTATAATATAGTTTGATGACTGTTTAAAATTTTTAAAAAGCTTGTCTGAAAAGAAAGTATACTCCAAAAATCAACAAAAATAATATCATTTTAAAACGGTAATAATATTATTTCCGCTGATTTTGGATATTTTAGCGGGTTTTAGGAAGGTCCTCAGACGAGGTCAGCGCGTTTTAATATTTTTACTTATTGAAAATTTTTAGTATATGGTGTAAAATATATATGAGGCTTAGATTCTCCTAAAAGGAAAATATACTCAAAAATCAACAAAAATAATATCATTTTAAAACGGTAATAATATTATTTCCGCTGATTTTTCTAACAGTTTAATAGTTTTAGCGGGTTCTTACACAAGATTTAAGAAAAGGAGTGATTGTTTTGGTGAGAAAAATTTTGTTCTTTTTGTTTTCATTTATTTTTGTATGCGCCGTTACTTTCTCACCGTGTACGGTTACGGCGGGTAAAAATGTTATTGTAAACGGCTCAGCCGCCGCCACGGTTATAAGGATAATAGACGGTGACGCTATCGAGGTTAAACTTTTAAACAACGACGACACCGCTCTCGTTAAGCTTATCGGGGTTGACGCCCAGGGGTTTAAAGACGCCGTGTCTTTTCTTACAGACTATCTTTTGGGGCAGACGGTCGTTATTTCTCCAGATAACGGCATAACGACGCCTGTAGGCATATGGAACAATATGTATGTGACTTTAAACGGTGAGAACGTTAATAAAATTTTAATAGAAAAAGGCTATGGAATCACAAATCCGAGCTATATGCCAGCGAGCCAGTATAATGAGTATTTAACGGTTCAGCGCACAGCGAAGGTGGGCAACATAGGCATTTGGGAAAACGGCGTGAGAGAGAACGGCACGACAACCAATTTTGGGAACATTACTTATACGGGAAAACTCGCTTATAAAAACAAGCACGTTGTCAATATTAACACGGCGAGCGCCGAGACTTTAATAAACGCCCTTACCGATATGCCGGCGGGCACAGCCAACGCTATTATAAATTACAGAAACAAAAATCCTTTTAACACCATTGACGAGATTAAATTCGTACAGGGCTTCTCAAAAGAATTGTATGACGCTAACAAGCGGTTCTTAACAGTATGCACGAATGTTAATTACGCTGATAAGGAAGAGCTTTTCAGCATCGGGAACATTACGGAGGACGAGGTGGAAGATATTTTGTCATACCGCAGACAGCACAGCAAAATATCAAGCATAGCGGTTTTAAAAGACGAGAAGCTGCTTTCTCAGAACAGATACAGCAAGTATAAAGATTTCCTCTCGACTTATGACAAGCAGAAAGTTGATGTTACGGAAAACGATAAAGTTGTAAACGTTAATACCGCGAATCAAAGCCAGCTTACGGCGGCGGGATTATCCTCATCTGACGCGTCTAAAATTATTGAGCACCGCAAAAACGGATATACTTACAAAACTCTCGGCGAACTGGCTAAAATCCCTGGAATCGGGCTTAGTACGCAGCAGATAAACGAGTTTGAGGACAATTTAAACACGTGTACGGATATAAACGAGGCCACGGATTATGAAATGAGGTCCGTATTTGGAAACGACGCCACGAAGGTCATTTATAAAAGAAACTATAATTCCGTGAGCGACATTTCAGAATATGTGAGCGGTGAAAAATACGACCGTATTAAGAACGTGATTTATGTGGGTTCGGACGACTGTAAATATATTAACGTCAATACAGCCACGAATACTCAGCTTTCTGAGGCGGGCTTCTCGTCTTCAGCCGCATCAAAGCTTGCGGCCGCCAAAAATATGAGAAGTCCTTCGGATTTGCCGTGCGAGCTTACGGAAAACGACAGGAGCGCTTCTTTATACACAAATATAAACAAGGCTACCGCCAAAGAGCTTAAATCATTAAATCACGGAGTTACTGACGGTATTATTAACGAGATTATGAGCTATCGTGAGGAACAGCCTTTTGGAACGGAGGAAGAAATGAGGAAGTTTTTTACGGACAGGAATTTTTTTGGTTTCTATAATTCAGTTAAAGATTATTTAGTTGTGAGATAAAAGATTTGGAAGTGAGAATTTTGGAAAGTTATAAAACACAGGGAACATGCTCTAAAAACATTGATTTTGAGGTTGTGGACGGAAAAGTTAAAAACGTCAAATTTTTAGGAGGCTGTGACGGAAATTTACAGGGTATTGGAAAACTTGTCGAGGGTATGCCCGTTTCTTTGGTTATTGAAAAGCTAAAAGGACTTAAATGCGGGGCTAAAAACACATCTTGTCCTGACCAGCTCGCCAGAGCTCTTGAAAAGTATAACAAAGATTAGAATTGTTTATTTTTCCGGCGATTTCCGTATAAATAAGGAAAGGCGACTATAAAAAACAAAATCCGCTTTTTATGAGGACAAAGCGGATTTTGTTTTTCCGGCGTACTTTAAAATTGGATTGTAAATGAGGCTGGCGGAAAATTTTAATAATTATAATATATTTCGTTATCACTTTAATTCGTTGATATTTTTTGACTTTTTTGATTGACTTTTTATTTTACAGGGTGCATAATAATAGTAAGAAAATAAAACAACCGAAAAAAATCTGTAATTAAAATGGTATTAGCGGAGTTAATGAAAGTGAGATTTAAAAATAAGCGTACAGACGGTGATAAAATATCGCTGTTTCTATTTGGCAGCGAACGATTTAGCGCAGCAGTGTGTTCGCTGAAGAATTTATATGATTTGGCAAGGTCAAGCCGCCGAATACGTTAAACAATTTTTAATTTGAGAGAATAGGCGCTTGACTGAGATTAAAGAATTCCAGGGTCGGGGCGTGTATAAAAATGGTTATGTCTTCAGATATGCCCTAGTTATATTTTTGAGTAATAGATATTTTTTTATGGAAGAAAGGGATTTTATGAAAAAAGAGTTTTTCGGTCACTGTGACAGCGGGAATTTTGGCCCGAAAGTGATTTATTCAGACAGCGTTCCTATTGGTATAGTGGAGCTTAAATATACTGACGATAAGCTCCTTATACAAGACGCTAATTCGGATTTTTATGTAACCGCCGAATGTGTCGATGAGGATTTTTATAAGGTCTATGGAAATAATTACAGAGGTATAATAGTTGACGAGGATTGGGAAAGGCTAAAAGAGCAGATGCTTTCTGTTATTGACGGAAAGCAGGATAGGTTTTCCTGTGAGTATAGGGTACGCTTTAAGGGCAAGAAAATTTTCTGGAGAAAGATAAACGCTGTTAAAAGCGCCGAGGATTTGGAAGGGGTTATGTTTTTATGCGCCCTTACGGACATTACGGACGTTAAAATGGTGCAGACCGAACTTGAGAAAGAGAGGGAAAGCTTTTACACAATAGCGTCTTTGTCAAACACAAAGCTTTTTGAGTATAAATTTCACAACGATACGTTATATGATATTACAGGCGGGAAAATCAATAAGTATTTGGAAAATTTCTCTGTTAAAATACACGATTATGACATATTCTCGAAAGACGGTGAGAATTATGGCGAAAAAGTCGCGAACATCTTAAAAAGCGGCAACAAAAGGCTGTATACCGAATTTAAGATAAATCAATTCGGCAGAGAGGAATGGCACGGCCTATGGGGGAAAACTATTTTTGACAAAAACGGGGTACCTTTACGTGTTATTGGCAAAACCCAAAATATTAATTATGAAAAGCGCAGCGAGGAGTTTTTCTCGAATGTAAGGCACATTGATAATCTAACGGGAATTTACATAGGCGAATACGCTAAAAAGCTTATAGGCGAGGTATTCAATGAGCTGTCGGAAAAGAATCACGCCGTGATTGTTTTAGACATTGACGATTTTGCCGAGCTTAACAACAATTTAGGAAAAAAATTATGCGACCAGGTGCTTTCAAACGTAAGCAGGCGTATAAAAAACGTACTAGATGAAAAGGACATTATAGGCAGGCTCGGAGGGGACGAGTTTATCATATTTATAGACGACGCTCTTTCTGAGGAGCGGCTTGAGGTACTTCTTGACAAAGTTAATTTTATTGTGGAATCAACTTATTCAGGTGAAAGATATAAAAACTGTATAAAGGGAAGCGTCGGCGCGGTTATATCAAAGCCCGGCGACAGGGATTTTGAGAAAAATTTTGAGAAAGCTGATTACGCTTTATATATAGCTAAATCTATGGGCAAAAATAAATCTTATATTTTCTCTGAGAAAGATGAGGAGCCTTTTTTAAACAGAGTTAGGAAAGCCTCATCGGACGATGAGAAGTTCGCTTATCAAAAAGAGATATACGCGGAGCGGGAGTTTAATTATGAAATAGCGGAGTTCGCTTTCGACGTTATGGAAAGTACTCAGGACGTTGACAGCGCCGTGAATATTCTTCTTGACAAGGTGGGAATTTATTTTAACCTGAGCCGTATAGTTATAAGAGAGCTTGAGAGAGAGCGTGAAAAATATTTAGTCTCATATCAATGGTTCAGAGAGCCTCTGTGCCCTGTGGACAATTTAATCGACGCTTCGGACGAGAATATAAAAAGGCTTATGTCGGACAACAATAACGGCGACGCTTTTGAGTATTCGGAATATCCGGGGTTTGAGAGAGGGAAAGAATATAGAAAGTGTGTCGAGGGCGAGTCTAAATCCGAGGTTCGTTTCAGGATAAGAAAAGACGGGGAGTTTAAAGGATACATAAGCTTTTGTGACAGCAGTGTCAGAATATGGGGTCAGAACGAGATAAGAGCCTTAAAAATGATTGGTAAGATTATATCGGCGTATTTACTTAAAATGCGGGCTTTTAAGGAAGCGGAGAAAACGGTTTGGCGTCTTACAAGGTATGATTCGGTTACAGGAGTTATGCGGTATGACACATTTAAGACGGAAGTGGAAAAAATACTCAAGGAAGACACGGAGGGCGACTACGCCATAGTGTATTCCGACATAAGAAATTTTAAATATATTAACGAGAAATACGGTTATAGGCAAGGCGATGGGATATTAAAGGATTTTGTCGCGGGCATGGATTTAAAAAAATACAGTTTTATGATAAACGGCAGAGTTTTTTCCGATAATTTTGTATCTCTCATAAAACTTGACGACAAAATCACAAAGGAGAACATTGGAGAGCATATAGACCAATATGACAGAGGTTTCGCGACTAAAAAAGAAAGCGAGCTTGACGAGATAAAAATAAATGTTATATCGGGAATTTATATTATAGAAAAAGGTTCTGACGAGATAGACAAAGAATACGTAAACCGCATTATTGACAAAGCCAATACGGCGAGAAAGTATGGGAAAGGCACCCATTCGGGAAGGGCGGTATTTTTTGACAGCAATATGGAAAGCAGAATGCGCAAGCAGACAGAGATATTAACATCTATGGAAAGAGCTCTTATGAACAACGAGTTTGTAATAGTTTTACAGCCTAAGGTAGAGCTCAAGGGAGAACACAAAATTGTCGGAGCCGAGGCCCTTGTAAGGTGGATAAGAGATGATGGGAGAGTAATACAGCCGATAGATTTTATACCTCTTTTTGAGCAGAACGGATTTGTCGTGAACGTGGATTTTTGCGTATATGAGCAGGTATGCAAATTTTTAAGCAAGAGGATAAAAGAAGGGAAAAGAGTTGTTCCCGTATCAGTGAACGTATCAAGGGTACATCTTGAGAAGGACGACTTTATGGAAAAAATCGAGAATCTGATAAGCAAATATCAAATTCCGAGAAACTTGCTTGAGTTTGAGCTTACTGAGAATGTGTTTTTGGAAAACTCCGACAAAGCCATACAAGTTATGAACAAGCTTAAAAAGATGCAGTTTAAGGTATCTATGGACGATTTCGGCTCAGGTTTCTCATCTCTTAACTTATTAAAGAAGCTTCCTGTAGATATATTAAAAATGGACAAAGGCTTTCTTGATACGGACGAGATAAAAGGCAACGACGAGGTAGTTATAAAAAGTATAATAGATATGGCTAAGAAAATGAGCATAACGGTTTTATGCGAGGGGGTCGAGACGCAAAAGCAGGCGATGTTTTTACAGAATGCCGGATGTGATTTAGCTCAGGGATATTATTTCTCAAAACCCGTTATGGTCGAGCAATTTGACGAGATGCTATAAAAAGAAAAGCGGCGAGAGTTTTCGCCGCTTTCGCTGTTTAGGCGGATTATTAAGGTTTTATCTCAAACTATATTTTTTGGGGGGGGGAAGAATCGAAGAACTTCTGTGAGAAACTACATTTTTTAGGAAACGCCGCACAAAGGAAAATAAAAATAATTTTTTAAATTTAAAATTTCCGTTATCGTGTCATTTTTCAAGAAAAACAACACTAACACTACAATTTTTTTAAAAAATTATTTTTATTTTTGAATTGCGCGGTATTTCCTTTAGTATGATATTAAAATTTTACGAAGAAAATTAAAGCTTTCAGATACGCAATAGTCAAATTTTTTATAAGCGCGGAGAGGAACGGGGACACGATGGGTATTTTTGATTTTGTCATAAAAATGTTACAAAAATTTAAAGTAAGTGTATTTGACAACAGAGACGGGGTATAGTAGTATTATATTATGACTTTTAACGGCGGATGAAAACCGCTAGAAACGGAAAGGAAGCGCGACTATGGAAAAAAAGAAAATAAGTTGTTTTATAATAATGGCGGTAATGATTTTACAGAGCTTATGTTTATACCCGGTTATGGGGCAGACTATCAAAATCACGAAATTTACCCAGTCTCCCGCTAACCCAGCACCTAATCAAAGCATATTGTTCAGGGTACGCACCGAGGGCGACACCGAAAAGGTATATATGTCTATAGACGGGGACAAGGAAATAAATTTTAAGAAAAAATCAAACAACGTATGGGAAGTGGAAAGAAAGCTCACAATAGAGGGAACGAGGCATATAAAAGTTACCGCCGTGGACAAGGACGGTGATAAAGACAGCGTTATAGACACAATAGAGGTAAAGGCGAGAGAAAATACGAGACCGCCGAAAGAAACGACAACGGAAACGACGACAGAGAGAGTATACACGGGAAACATTGAGAAACCGTCGGAGACCACGACAGAAGCTGATGAAAACAGCGAGGATTTAGAGGGAAGCGATGATTTTGACGGCGGGGAGTACAGCGAGGAAAACAAAATAGACGAAAAATATTTTGAGCTTTCAAAGGGAGAGGACATGGAAGCCATAAACAAAGCCGCTGGCGAGTCGGTATTTATGTTTATAGGAGAACCAACTTTTATAAATAAATGGGTGAAAGAACCTATAGACCCGGATAACCCAAACACGAGCTCATATATAAAAAACGGGTATACGCTTGTACCACTAAGGGCAATCGCCGAGGCTTTTGGCGCCGACGTGTCATGGAACCAGGAAGAGAAAACCGCCGTTATAACACTTTCAGGCAAAAAGATTTTGATTACGGCGGGAAGCGACGTAATGAAAGTCGGCGACGGGGCGATAAAAATTGAGGCCAGCGCCGAGGTTAAAGATGGGCGGGTGTTTGTGCCGCTAAGGGCAATTGCCGAGAGTTTTAACAAAAATGTTTATTACAGGGACAGATTTATAGGCATAACAAATAATGGAACATCTTTAACCGACAATGGGTTTGAACTTATAAGGCTGACCGTTGACGCGAGGTTTAAGTGAGGCGGTAAATCAAGTTTACCAATACAGCGTTCGTTATAAGAGTGTATAGGGTGAAAAACAAATTTTTATTTTAGATTGAAAAGGCGATATATATTTTAATTTTATACAATAATAAAATAATTAATTTAGAAAAGGAGAACTATTAACGATGAAATTAAGAACTATTTTAACTTTATGCGTTACAGGGGCTATGTTACTCACGGCGGGATGTGACGATGACAAGGCGACGGAAACAGAGGCGGCTAGTAAGGAATCAACCGCGAAGGCGACAGCTGAGAGCTCAACGGCATCCGAAACGGAGACCGCCGCCAAGGAAGCCATACCGACTGTCGAACCATCGGGAAAGTATCCGCAATTGGCGGCGAAATCCGAAAACGAGGTTATAGCGGTTATGAAAACGACAAAAGGGGACATAACCCTAAGATTATTTCCGGACAAAGCACCAAAAGCCGTTGAGAATTTTGTGACACACGCCAAAGAGGGATATTACGACGGACTCACTTTCCACAGGGTAATAAACGGCTTTATGATTCAGGGGGGCGATCCCAACGGAAACGGAACGGGAGGACAGAGTATTTACGGAGAAAAATTCGACGACGAGATAACCGACAAGATGAGAAGTTTCAGAGGGTCTCTCTGTATGGCTAACTCAGGCCCGGACACGAACGGAAGCCAATTTTACATTGTTCAAAGCAAAGCCGCCGGAGAAACCTATAACTCTATTTTCAAGACGCTTTTACAAAATCAAGGCAAATATATGAAAGATCTTGACGACGGTACTAAATCAATGATGCTTCAGCTATTCGCCAATCAAGACCAATTTTTAAGCGATGGCAGCGAAGTGAGAGTATCGGACATATATCCTCAAGAGGTTATATACGAGTATATGAGAAACGGAGGATGTCCTTTCCTCGATTTTGGGTATACGATTTTCGGACAGGTAAAGGATGGTATGGAGGTTGTGGACGACATAGCGGCGGTTAAGACAAACGCTTCCGACAAACCTTTAGAGGATGTTATTATTAATTCCATAGAGGTTACAGCAATTACAGAATAAACGAGGAAAAAATATTTTTTTCTATCTATGGAATCGCGGTAAGTAAAATTTAGGGGATATTTGTTATTTTGAGATTAAAGTTTCAGATACGCTCTAGTTTAGTGGATTTTATTATTGTTTTTTACAAGGCGTATAGATGTGTTTATTGTATTTTCGCAGTCAAACAAAACGCGTTTTTGGTAAAAAAACATAAAAATTTTTGCCGGAGAATACTATTTTGAATTGTAATAGTATTTTCCGGCTTAATTTTTACGCTTTTTCAGCCTAAAAAATACATTGAAAAAACAAAAGCTCAAGGGGAGGCTAAATTCCCGGCAAATTTTTAATCGGGCGGGGGGCAAAACACGTTTCCCTAAAATTATGAATAAAATATTCTTTTCATGGTACAGCCGTGTATTTATTTGTACTTTTGGATAGAAACGAGCGAGGAATACAGAGACAGGGATTTTATGAGAAATTAAAAAGAAATTGCCTAAATTTTGTATTTTAGGTTACAAAAGTATAAAGGCAATACCGCACAATTATGATTTCACAGACTTTGCTGATATTTTCCATTACCGCGTCAAAGTCTCTTAACATAGGCTCCGACTATATTTGCGAGCCTTTTTCTTGTACTGAAAAATATTATCTAAAATCTGTTTTATCGAATTATGCGGTATTGCCTAAATAATACTCAAATACTGGTTTTATATAAAATAGAAATTAAAACCTCTTGAATTTAAGCTATCGGGAAAAAAACGGAACAACGTCAAAATAGGGGCGAGAAAAAGGTCGAAAATTAAGGAAACACCGCACAAAGGAAAATAAAAATAATTTTTCAAATTTAAAATTTCCGTTATCGTGTCATTTTTCAAGAAAAATAGCACTAACACTCCAATTTTTTTAAAAAATTATTTTTATTTTTGAATTGTGCGGTATTTTCTTAAATAATTTTTTTATTGGAAATAAAAATTAAGGTATTTTGTTGTGAAATTATATTGACTTATTTATATTTTATATGTATAATACTAGTATACTCCAAAAAAATTGTGTGGAGTGAAAGATACCGTTTTATTAATCAGGGATTAGCTATATACAGGCGAAAATCCCGGGTCTTTTCCAGTCTATTATTTACCCGGGGCGAGAGTTTTTGTAGAAGGCTTTCCCGTATTGATTTTTCGGCGTCTTTGCGGTATGTCTGAGTTTACATAGGAAAACGGACTGCCTGAGGACAAGAGCTTTTAAGGCGACGCGGGGTGATTTCGCCGCCCGGCGGAGATTTAAAAAGGATTGTCATCCGCGTCCCTGTTCTGAGGGAGCCTTAAAAAATGATATTGGAAAAGTTTCTTTAAAATGAACCTCCCGTGGCTTTGAATTTTTATCGTGCTACTACTTACAAGGTCTGTTTACGGCCGCATATGTTTTACAAAAGCCACAAACGTAATTTAAAGTCTCTTTTTTATATCATGGCTTTCGGCGTCCCGCGTAAAATCAGATATACCGGTTATATATGTAATGAAAATCTAAATAAAAAGGAGGAAAAAAAATGAAGAAGGACTTTAAAAGAGCTTTAAGCAAAATCCTCGCAGGGGCAATGCTTATAACAAGCTCTTTTAGCAGTGTCGTAACTGTAGCGGCGGAAGAAAGCGGCTCAACTGGAGACAGCGTAGTATTTCAAAACGATCTGAAGTCAATAAAAGAGTTGTCTGTTGCAACCCCAGCGGCTATTGATGGAGGTAAGATAACAGTTGAGACTATCGCTAAAGGAAGCGATCAAGCTGCTACTGAGAATATTGAAGTTTCAATTGATGGAACTAAAGGTCTTGTTTTTGGAGCCAATAACTCTGCTGGAACTCAGAACTTGACAACAGGTAAGGCTACTTTAACTTTGGATAGCGAAGCTGAGGCAGGATGGATAGTAGATGTTGTGATTCACGCATCAAGAGTGACAAACGCTACCGTATTAGAATTGAAAGACAAAAGCGGTAATCCTATTTTAGCCTTGAATCAAGGCGGAAAGTGGAATACTTATAAACCAGGAGAGAATACCGATGTATCAGGAACCGTGGCTGTGACAGACTCGACTATGGCCAGTCAGACCACATGGAGACTTAATTTAGGCGGCGATGCCAACGCGGCGAACACTACTAGATTTTTATCCAAGAAGACAGAAGACGGAAAGTTAGCGGTATGGTCAGATAATACCGGAGCGTCAACAAGTCAAGGCACAACTAACTTTAGATTTATTTTAAAGAAAGATAAAACATTACAAATTTTCAGCGGCGCAAATTTTGAGCAGGAACTTGGTGTGACAAAAACTACTGGTGCAGGTACAGCCACTTATGGCAACGCTCTTACAGCCGAGGATTTCAAAAACACATCAACTTCATTAGGACAGATTGTTTTTGAATACACTAACTCAAAATTAGGTACTTTAGGATTTGCAGACGTAAAAGTAACTAAGCTTGAGGATAAAGAAGATCCTGAAGAGCCTACAACAAGCTCATCATCTATTACGACTAGCACTGAGGATCAAAGTGAGTCAACAAGCAGCGAGGACTCAAGCCAGACAACAACAAGCAGCGAGACCGCAAGCGAGACATCTACAAGCAGCGAGACCGCAAGCGAGACAACAACAGAAGCTCAGAAATATGACATGGCAGAAGCCGCGGACCCTGAAAAGGTAGCGGACGACAACGAGGCGGCGTCATCAACAACATCAAAGAAATTCTTACTTACAGGCGATGGTACGGTTGTTAAGAACGAGAGCGGTTCTGTAACTCTTACAGCGCCGGAAAGCGGAAGCTCAAAACTTGTAGCTAAATTCCCGAAAGTTTATACAGACGGAACAGTTACATTTGAGACAAAAGTTAATTTAGGCGAAGCTTTCGCGACAGCGAACCAGGGCATTGTTGAGCTTTGGGGAACAGGCAACGCCTCAGGCAAAGAGGTATTAGCCGTAAGAGTGGCTGACGGACAATATCAGTTCAGCGTACTCGGCACAAAACACGGCGTAGCTGCTTTCAAGGCAGGCGAAGCTGACGTTAAGATCGCTGTAAATCTTAAAGACAAAACAGCGGAATGCTATATTAACGGCACGAAAGTAGCGGACGAGAACGGACCTGTTACTTTAGCTGAAAGCACTATAGCGGCAATCACAGAGATCAGCCACGCGGCTTATTTCGCTAAGAACGGCTCAGCTACAGAAATTCTCTCAATGGCTGTAGCTCATCAGGCTGACGAGCAGCCTCCCGTTCCTGTTACAGGCTCAGGATTAAAATCAGAGGTAGCCCCAGTAGGAGACGCTAACCTTGATGACCTTAAAGCCGGTGACAAAATAGCGGTGACATACTCTCTTGATGACGAAATAGCTGGCATCAACAACTATACAATGTTTATAAACTTTGACCCAACTATCCTTACATTTGACTCAGCTGAAAAACCAGCTGACCCATATACAGGATATGTAACGTATAACACAACAACAGCATTAGGAATATTGCCACTTGTGCCAGGAGACCTTATTGAGGCGCAGGCAAACGTTAAAACAGGAGCGAGCAATCCTGATTACGCTGGTACAAAAGTTCCAGCGACAGCTGACACAACAGCGGCACAGGTAGGACGTATTAAACTCGCGGCTGTAGCGGGCTTAAACGGAGCAAGCACAAACAAAGAGGATTCCGCGAACGTAGCTACAACAGCGGGCGGAAAACTTTTCACTATCTACTTTACTGTTAAAGAGGGAACAAAAGGCGGAAGCACAACAGTAAGCCTTGACCCTGTAGCAGGTTCAAAAGCTAATGAGCTTTTCTTCGAGAAACCAGTTGACGGACAGGGTTCATCACCTGTTAACATTGGTACCGCAGCAGATGTAGAAGCCGCTGTAAACGAGAACGTTGTTAAGGTTCCTGTTAAAGTAGACGCTTTTGAGTACACATATGAAGGCGACGGAGTTAAGATTGTTATTGACGCTGAAGGCAAAGTGACTGTAGAGGGTGATAACGTTGAGGGACTCACCGGAGAGACTATGACAATCACTTTGAAGAAAGACACAATATCTCCAGCTGACTTTATCGCTCATATGGCAGCGGCTACTCAGCCTGAGGGTGTGACAGTAACAGACGCGAGCGAAGGCGACGTTAAGAAAGTTACTATCACTAAAGGCGACAAGAGCGTTACATTCATTATCGCAGAGAGTGAAAAAGGCGGAGAAGTTGATCCTCCAACTCCAGGCGGAGATGTTACACTTACTGTAGACGGAATTGAGATTGGTCTTAAGAAAGGCGATAAAGGTCTTATAGCTACAGTAGCCAGAGGTAAAGCAGTAGAAGTTGAAGGCGGAGCTTATGTTCCTCTTGTAGGCGGAACAAAGACATTAGCTGAACTTACATCAGCCGACTTTACAGGAGCTACAGTTGACTATGACGCGGCAACAGCGACAGCAACTTTAACTGTTGACGGTACTTCATATAAATTAGAGCTCTTTAAATTCGGTGATGTTAACAATGACACATTCGTTAATGTAAACGATGCTTTACAAGCTGTAGCTTCTCAGAACGGTGAAGTTGAATTAACAGAAAAGCAAAAATTAATAGCTGACGTTAACGTAGACACATATGTCAACGTAAACGACGCCTTGAAGATGGTTGGACGTCAGAACGACGCTTCTACTGAGTTTGAGGCTGAGGCAGCTAATTAAACAGTACACGTTTAGTTTGTAATTAATTTTTTGGAGGTGTACCAGGGTATTTTTATAAGATTACTTTGGTACACTTCTTTAATTTTGTAAAATTGACAAAAATTTATAAGCAATTTAAATGTTACAAAAATGTTGCAAGCGTAATAAAAGCATTGACAACCAAAGATGATAAATGTATAATTAAGTAGTAAGCAAAAAATTTATCTTAACGGATAAATGAAAATTTATTAAATAATAAAGGAGGAATTTTAGGTGTTTAAGAAATTCAGAAAATATGTAAGCGCTGTAACCGCATCCGCTGTTTTGCTTACATCGATGTTTACGACATCGTTATTTTCAACATATGTAACAGGTGACGTGTTACACATCAGCGGTACAAGTGAGGAAAACTTTACGGGTACAGTAGCTGACGACGCTGTTTTAGTCACGGCTGAAGCGAGTAAGACAAGCTTAAAAGAGGGGGATGAGTTTTTTGTTGACTTTAAAATCAAAAACAATCCCGGTTTCTATGGTTATGGTTTTACAGTAAAATATACCGACGGTGTTATCGCGCCAATGAGTTATAACGAAGACACAGACTTCGCTAAGATAGACGAATTAGACGCTAACACAGCTGTAAAATACACAAGCAAAGGAAAAAAAGAAATCGCTGTAAGCGCTTGGAGTTCTAACGCGGCAGCAGCGAAAGCGGCAAACGGAAGCTTTGGTTTCGCTGACTTGATTAACAGCGGAGCTTCAGCGGCAGAAGGCGACGGAGTTATATTCAGAGTTCCGTTTAAAGCTGTTGGAAGCGGAAACGCGAGCGTTACACTTGGAGTTAACCAAGGAAGCTTCATCAGTACTAAAGCAGGCACAACTATAGAATCATATTCACAGAGCGCTGATTTATCCGTAATCGGTGATATTAAGCCTGTAGACCAGAAAGTATATCACATAAGCGGAACCACTTCAGAAGAGTTTAATGGAGAAGTTCCAGCTGAGGCTGTAGTAGTAGAGGCTGTTCCAAGCAACGCTAAACCAGGTGTTGGTCAAGAGTTTTATGTTGACTTTAAAATCAAAAATAATCCTGGCTTCTATGGCTATGGATTTACAGTTGAGTATGATAATAATGTTGTTGATGTTATAAGTTATGACGAAAATACAGACTCTGACAAGATAGACGCGTTAGACGCTGACACAGCTGTAAAATATACAAGCAAAGGCAAGAAAGAAATTGCTGTAAGCGCTTGGAGTTCTAACGCGGCAGCAGCGAAAGCGGCAAACGGAAGCTTTGGTTTCGCTGACTTGATTAAC
>CAJTVH010000013.1:60855-65121 GCA_910579745.1 uncultured Clostridia bacterium
CAGCGGAGCTTCATCAGCGGACGGCGACGGTATCATATTCAGAGTTCCATTTACCGCTAAAGCGGCAGGCTCATGCAACATTACCCTTAACATTAACCAGGGAAGTTTCATCAGTACTAAAGCGGGTACTACTATAGAATCATATAGTAAAGGCGGCGTTGTAACAATCGGCGCTGAGGAAGAAACAACAGTAACAACGACAGAAGAAACGACAGTGACAACAACAGAAGATACAACAGTGACAGAAAGCGAGACAGACAGCGAGGAAACAACAGAGGCTGAGGAAGACAGCGAGACAACAACCAAGAAGACTGAGACTGATACAGAGACAACAACAAGAAGACCAAGCAGCTCAGGCGGTTCATCAGGCGGCGGTTCTCCGAAAAAAGACAGACCTATAAAGACACCTACAACTACGGACAAAACTCCAGACAAGACTCCGGATGAGACACCAGACAAAACTCCGGATAAGAAACCAGACAAGAAACCTACAACTACAAGCAATAAGGTTTCATTTGTAACAAAATCAGGAGTTACAGTGAATATACCTAAGGCTGACCCAAGCAAGACTAAATCCTTTAAAGATGTAAACGCACTTACTCCATGGGCTTCAAGCTATGTAAACAAATTAGCTTCAGCCGGCATCATCAACGGTGTAAGCGACACAGAATTTAATCCTAAAGGAAACACAAAACGAGGCGACTTCATGGTGATTATCGCCAAGCTTCTCGGACTTGAGGGAACTCCTTCAAGCAACTTCAGCGATGTTCCAAAAGACAAATACTACTACAATGCTATCGGTCTTACTAAGCAGATTGGTATAGCCGCAGGAGTAGGCGCTGATAAGTTTGACCCAGAGGCAAGCATTACAAGAGAGCAAGTTATGGCTATTACAGCGAGAGTACTTGATCTTACTGATTCTTTAGATCCAGCGGATCTTTCAGTACTTGACAAATTTATTGACAAGGCTGACATTTCTAACTACGCTAAATCAAATATCGCTTCTTTAGTAAGCATGAAGATTGTAAGCGGAGATACAAACGAAAGAATCAATCCAAGAAATAATATAACAAGAGCTGAAACAGCGGTTATTATGTGCGGTGTTTACGATGTTATTCTCGCTAACGCAGAAGCTATTAATGACGCGGCTGAAAAAGCGACAGCTACAACTACAGAGAAAGACGAGGACGACACAGAATCCACTACTTCTGATGAGACTAAAGCTGAAAGCGAGTCTTCTGACGAAAATGAGGTTTCTGAGGCTGTAGCTGATTACAGAGAACTTTTAGAGTATGTAGCGGCGTTTGTTGATTACGCTGTGGACGGAAACGATGACCAGGCTAAAATCTTAAAAGACAAATACGCTGACGACTATCAGGACGAGTATGACGAAGTTTACTCAGAGCTTGAGAAATATGACGATAAGTATGATGGAAAGAGCAAAATTGACCTTGATAAGTTCGTTAAAGACACAAAGAAAGTTTATGACATGATTAAAGAACTTGGCGACAAAGTTGATTTAGCTGTTGAGTCAACAGACTCTAAAAAAGTTATCAAAGACGCTAAAGATGAGATTGATGACTCTGTAAAAGCGATTGAGAAAGCTTTAAAGAAATAATAAAATAAAGTTTTCAGGGCGTCCCCCTTAAAAGGGGGACGCTTTTAATTTTTTCTAAAAAACTGTTTTCAGCGAGTTTAAACAGAAGAATGAGACTTTACGCTCTCGCGAAGACAAGCGTCTCAAATATCAATCCGGCCGCGAACCACGCCGGAGCGTAGTCAAGTCTGATAAGCCCATTTACATTAAATCTAGCGTCGCTGTAATTCCAGGGGCATATTCCGGCTTTTGTCAGAATCACCCCGAAAAAGTACTCAGCGATAAATATAAATACTACGTATATCCCCCCTCTTAAAAAAATGGGTAAATCAAACATTAATTCATAAAGGGGTTTTAAAAGAATTATCGCCCCATATATCGGAAACATTATAAGGGAGGTCGTAGACATCATTCGCATATTGCCGTTTATTAACGACCATACTCCTGTCCAGACAACCTCCATTATCCATCCTATAGCTCCACATAATAAAAATCCTTTGAACATATTTTTATTATAAGCTTATTTTAAGTTTTTATTCAAAAGAAGCGTAAGAATATTTTGGAAAAATGAGACTATATTGAAACGAAAGACAAATAAATAATCATGGAGCTATTACCACACCCGCAAGCTTTTAAAAAAGGTCTTGACCCTAAACTTTATAGCAGAAAGCCACGCTTTTTTAAAAAACTTTATTATTAATAAATTGGAGCGCTATAATCATTGTTAGAACATATGTTGACTATTACTTCCGCTGATTTTAATAAGGAGTTTAAGGGCAGGTATTCATATGGTCCATGGAAATTATGTCCTCCAGCGAAAATATTCGGGGAAGGCAAACCCATAAAAGATAAATGAGAGCCATCAGTTCCGCCGCGCACTGAAATGATTTTAGGCTTGACTCCCGCTTTTGTCATCGCTTCTTTAGCGAGTTTTACAGGTTCCGGAGTATCTTTTATTATCTCATACATATTGTAATATTCATCATAAAGGTTAAGGGATACTATATCTCCATATTTTTTGTTTATTTTTGACACGATTTCTTTTATTTTCTCTTTTCGGCTGTTAAACTCATTTTTATCAAAGGCCCTGATTAAGTAATTTAAGGAGGTTTTCTCAACGTTTCCGTTTATACCGTTTAAATGATAAAAACCTTCTTTCCCGCAAGTCTTTGACGGAATTTCATCAGGAGGCAGGCAAGAGATTAACTCGGCGGATATTAACGCCGAATTTATCATTACGCTTTTAGCGCTGCCGGGGTGTACATTTTTTCCTCTTATGGTAATTTCGGCCCGCGCGGCGTTAAATGTCTCGTAATTCAACTCTCCGATTTCACCTCCGTCTATAGTGAAAGCGTAGTCACAGCCGAATTTCTCGGTTTTAAAATATTTTGTGCCTTTTCCTATTTCCTCATCGGGCGTAAAGGCTATTTTTATTTGTTTTCTGGGGATAGAGGGATTGTCAATGAGGTATTTCATTGCTGTTAAAATGGCGCATATTCCAGCTTTATCGTCAGCTCCTAAAAGAGTTGAGCCGTCGGAAGTGATTATGGTATCTCCTTTATAGTTATTTAAGGAGGGGAAATCTGATGGACTTATTGTTATCCCGTTTTTTAGAGGTATTTCGCCGCCGTCATAGTTTTCATGTATTTGGGGTGATATGTTTTTGCCGGAAAACTCAGGACTTGTGTCCATATGAGCGATAAGGCCAATTTTGGGAGAGCCGGAGTCTCCGTCGGGAAGCAGGGCTGTTATATAGCCGTATTCATCACAAGAAACATCAGTTAATCCTATATCCGTACATAATTTCGCTAAGTATTTTCCGAAACTTAACTGGGATTCGGTTGAAGGGTAGGTTTTAGAGGTTTCTGAGGATTGGGTGTCTTTTCCCACTAAGTCTTTAAAAAGTTTTAAGGCGTAATCTTTGTAGTTTTCCATTTTTTCTTCTCCTTTGTTTTTAATTTTGTTGATTATTTTTAGACCCTGTCGGGCCGGGATATTTATATAATATAACAAATAAAAAATTTTATCCAGGGTTATACGGTAAAATATAGTCCGCGACTTGAAAATTAGTAACGGGAGTATGGCAAGAATTTTACTAATTGCTATAAATTGGGAATGATTATGAGAAAATAACTATTTTTCATAATTTCGTAAAATTTTTTAAAAAAAGTATTGACAAGTGTTTTTTTTGATAGTATAATATATCTTGTTCGCAGGGTTGTTCCTGTAGTTCTATTATATAGTTTATGTTATGTGTGGAGAGGTGTCCGAGTGGTTTAAGGAGCTGGTCTTGAAAACCAGTGACTCCGCAAGGGGCCGTGGGTTCGAATCCCACCCTCTCCGTTATTTTTTTGTTTCAAACGTAGACTTTTGGAGAAGTACCCAAGTGGTTGAAGGGGCTCCCCTGGAAAGGGAGTAGGTCGTTAATAGCGGCGCGAGGGTTCAAATCCCTCCTTCTCCGTTTTGTTTCAAAAAAATAAAAAAGTCTTGACAGAGTTTTTTTATTATGATAAAATAACGGAGTCGCTGTTAGGACAGGCAGTTAGGAAAATTTTCATAAGATAAAAAAAGTTACAAAAAATGAAAAAAGTCCTTGACAAGCCGAAAGTGATATGATAGAATGAATAAGCTGTTAAAAAACAGCGGAAAAAAGTCAAGAAAAAGATTAA
>CAJTVH010000014.1 GCA_910579745.1 uncultured Clostridia bacterium
GTTATCGTGTCATTTTTCAAGAAAAATAACACTAACACTCCAATTTTTTTAAAAAATTATTTTTATTTTTGAATTGCTCGGTATTTCCTTAATTGCCTATATACTACTCGGCGAGTTTTTTACCAAGTGAGACTAATTCCTCTTTTACCGAATCGTCAGGAGCCTCGTTACAAATAGATGACCCTACAAAAACGGCGCATTTGTCCTTTACTCTTTCCTCCCAGTCTCTCATCCACTCTCCATCGCCCCATCCGTAAGAACCAAAAAGAGCGACTTTTTTTTCTGATAAACTGTCCTCAACAGACTCAAACATGGGCTCAAAACTTGATTCTTCCAGACCCTCGCTTCCCATGGCGGGGCAACCGAAAGCGACAGCGTCAAACCCGTCTACGCTTGAAAAGTCATCGGAAGTAGATGTTACAACTTCAGCCCCCGTTTCTTTCGCTCCACTCGCTAAAACTTCCGCCATAGTCTCCGTGTTTCCTGTCCCGCTCCAATAAACAACAGCGATTTTCATAAATAAAACATCTCCTTTAATAAATAGTAACAACATATTTTAGGAAACATCGCACAAAGGATATTAAAAATAATTTCTCAAATTTAAAATTTCCGTTATCGTGTCATTTTTCAAGAAAAATAACACTAACACTCCAATTTTTTTAAAAAATTATTTTTATTTTTGAATTGCGCGGTATTTCCTTTAATTTATAGTCAATTATAGTAACTATCAAAATTTTTAGAGTGAAACAATAAAATAATTCTCAATATCCCTTTTATTGTTTCGCTGTAAGTTAATTGACTATATAACAAAAATTTTTAAACACCCTATTGGGCGCTGTCTTAAAACTCTATGTCTGTTATTGAGATTTATAACGCTTCGCAAATCTTTTAAAACGAAATAATAAAATAATTCCTCAATATATCAAACTTTAGTAAACACCGCACAAAGGATATTAAAAATAATTTTTTAAAGTTAAAATTTCCGTTATCGTGTCATTTTTTAAAAAAATAACACTATCACTTCAATTTTTTTTAAAAATTATTTTTATTTTTTGAATTATGCGGTATTTCCTTTATTAAAGCTTGCCTGTTCAATCTTTTATTGTTTAGCTGTAGTAAACTTTTGACAATTAAAAAGTAATTTAGTTTTAAAACAGCCCTTATGACAAATTTTTATTTATCCGTTTATAATATTAAATAAATTTCTTTCTTTGCTAAATTTTTTACAGCATAAAGCGGTACATTTCTCATATTCGCGGAATACTCGCTTAGCGTTTTCCTCGTTACTGTAAACTTTCCAAAAACCGCAATATTTAAAATTACAGCCATTATTTCGTATAAAACCTATAACGTCGTAAATAGGATAGCTTAAAAATAAACCTATCTCATGAGGAAACTCCTTTCCTTTTCTTATTTTCTCACTAAGGGTTTCTATACAGCTTTTTACATCATAAATATCATACCCTTCTTTTTCCATAAAAGATGAGACATACCTCTGTCGCAAATCCCTTTTAAGTCTGTCAAATCTGTAAACATAAATAAGAGAGCTTTTATCTTTTGAGTTAAGTATATAAAAATAAATACCAAAAGAATTAAAATTTTCATTATAGCTTTTAATAATTCTGTCTATATTAAAAGGTTCGCCGAAAAAAGTAAACATATTAGCGGTTTTTATCCCCGTAAGAACTGGTGAGCAATATTTTACAAGCATATTATTAAAAGCCTCCGGCATAGTTATACTCTCCTTTTAAAAATCAAACTCACAACCACGACAATTAAAACTTATATTCTGGGTTTACTTAAAATTTTGCACCTATTGTTAAAACTTTATAAATTTTTATTTTCCCGCTTCTTAAATAAAGCGAAAACAGCAAAAAAATTATGAAAAATAAACACGCTTTAAGTTTATTTTATTTTTTGTATATTTTAGTTTTAAAACAGCCCATCATCTCACTTTTAAAATAATTATAATTATTCAAATACCACAGAAAACAAAAAATTATTTTACTCAAAATTTCCCCAATCGCGAACAATTCTTTATTAAACTTTCAGTGTTTGTTTCACAAACTACTTTCTCTGAAAGATCCTCATGAAAAACCTAGGGGGTATCTGAAAACTATCATAAACTATCAGTTATATACGCGAAATATCCAAAAAATTACTAAAAAATAAACGAAAACGGTTCAATTAAACAAAAAAGCCTTTCTGCTTCGTTTTATTTTTTATAATTTTTCGTGCGTATTTTTGTTTTCAGATACTCTCTAGACCGATGGACAGCTACATGAATAAAATATTTTTTCCTTATGAAATTACTGTAATAACATGGTTTTAAAAAAAGCCTAATACTTCTTAAAATTTTTTAATGGCCGTCAAAGAACCATTGTTATACCTCTCAACAGCTATATTATTTTTTTAGCCCTTAAAACGAAGAAACTTGCCATTTTGTGAGAAACCGTATTCGTAAATAAAATCAAAATGTCGCGTAACCTATTTGATTTTTAAAATTTCCCTGCATCTGAGTAAATATCTTTACCTTACAATTATGACCCTTACATAAACTTTTATACTGGAAATGCATTCTGTCATTTCCTATCGCGATAACAACAATTATATGTTTAGCCTCTTTTAACTTTATTAGCTTTAACTAACTTATGTTTAAAAAATTTTTTTAATAATTCTCAACTTCATTGTATAACTCTTAATTAACTCAAGCTAACCTCATAGCATTTTATACCATAAATCTTATTATTTGTCAATATATTTTTTATTTTCAAGCTTGCTGACTATAGTATATCTGAAAACTAAAATACATACTAGGGTCCATCTGAAAACTATCAGTTATATACGCGAAATATCCAAAAAATTATTAAAAAATAAACCAAAACGGTTCAATTAAACAGAATAGCCTTTCTGTTTCGTTTTATTTTTTATAATTTTTCGCGCGTATTTTTGTTTTCAGATACTCTCTAATAACTTCACGAGTTACTATATAATAACTTTTATATACGCCCCTACATAATTGGTGAAAAAATATTTTAAAAATAGTATTGACAAATTCAGTTAGCCGATGTAAACTATTCTTGTCAGTCAGCTTAGACTAACAAGCTTATAAATAACTAACATAGTAAGTAATCACTAATACAGTAAATATTGAATAATATAATTTTACATTATAAGACCTGTTCAAAAATTTTAAAAGGAGTGATATATATGCCATTGTCTATGGTAAAAACAGGAGAAACTCAAACCGTTCGAAAAGTAAACGGAAAAGACGATACTAAAAAATTTCTCGAAACCCTCGGAATAATAAAAGGGGAACAGCTTACTGTTCTGTCAGAAACCGGGGGAAATGTAATAATAAACGTAAAAGATTCCCGCATAGCGTTAAGCAAATCTATGGCGACAAGAATAATAGTATAGGAGGCGATGTAAAAATGAGAACACTAAAAGACGTAAAATCGGGTGATACGGTAATCGTTGAGAAAATATCCTGCGCGGGAAGTTTGAAAAGACGAATTATGGATATGGGAATTACAAAAGGAACAACAATACTTGTGAGAAAACTCGCTCCGCTGGGCGATCCTATAGAATTAACCGTCAGAGGATACGAGCTTTCACTGCGAAAATCCGACGCTGAAAATATTATTGTAAAATAGTCTTATTTTAAGAAAGGAGAAAAAAAATGAACATAAAAATAGCTCTCGCCGGAAATCCAAACTGCGGAAAAACAACTTTATATAACGCGATAACCGGAAGTACCGAATATGTGGGAAACCGCCCCGGCGTTACAGTTGAGGAAAAAGAGGCAAAACTAAAATGGAATAAAGACGTGACAGTTATGGACTTACCGGGAATTTATTCACTTTCGCCCTATACTTCGGAAGAAGTTGTGACAAGGGAATACATAATAGACAAAACACCGGATGTAATTTTAAATATAGTCGACGGTTCAAATATAGAAAGAAATCTCTATCTCACAACACAGCTTATTGAAACAGGAATCCCTGTAGTAATTGGGCTAAATATGATAGACGTCGTAAAAAATAACGGAGATAGCGTAGATACGGCTAAACTTGAGAAAAAATTAAACTGTCCAGTAGTTCCAATTTCAGCGCTTAAAGGAATCGGATTAAAAGAAGTATGTGAGAGAGCGATAAGCACCGCCAAAAATAAAAATATATCCGATATAAAAATATTTAGCGAAATCATTTATGACTATTTACGGCAAATAGAAGATTTAATAGAAGATAGAAAGCTTATGGTAAGTAAAAAATGGCTAGCGGTAAAACTTTTTGAAAATGACAATAATATTTTGGAAACACTAAAACTTGACAGCGACAAAAAATCCGTTTTGGAAAAAATCATTAAATCGGCGGAAGAAAAATTTGACGATGACACCGAAAGTATAATAACCAACGAAAGATATAAATTCATAGAAAAAACAGTTTCTGAAACAGTAAAGAAAAACTCAAAACAAAAATTAAACTTATCCGATAAAATAGATAAAATTGTTACAAACAGAATACTGGCGCTTCCCATTTTCGCCGTAATAATGTGGATTGTCTATTATATCTCCGTAACCTCGCTGGGAACCATAGGAACAGACTGGGCAAACGACGGTGTATTCGGCGACGGCTGGCGTCTTTTAGGCATAGGCGGGGAGGAATATGAAAAAGCCTCCAAAGTTTATGAGACAGAGCGAATAAAAATCGACGCTTTTATAGAAAACGCACGGAAAAACGGAATAGAAATTGACGCTTTAAAAGAAGAGTTAAAAGCTGAAGAACCAAATTCCTCCATAATTAACAATTTTATAAAAAACACAAAAAATATAACGGCCACGGCTAAAATAGAAAATGATGATGGTAATACTGGAAAAAACATAAATGTTGATAATGACGCGTTTGCGGCGGCCTTAGAAGCTAAAGAGCCAAACCCCGCCGATTACGGCGTTTGGATTCCCGGTATTCCGCTCTTAGCTGAAACGATTCTTGACAGCTTTGACGCTTCCGATTGGGTAAAAAGCCTTGTACTTGACGGCATAATAGGAGGCGTCGGTTCCGTTTTAGGATTTGTTCCTCAAATATTAATTTTGTTTTTCCTCTTGGCGATACTTGAGGACTGCGGATATATGGCCAGAATAGCTTTTATTATGGATAGAATTTTCAGAAAATTCGGACTATCTGGAAAATCGTTTATTCCCGTTCTTATAGGAACAGGATGCGGTGTTCCTGGCATAATGGCGTCAAGAACAATAGAAAATAATAATGACCGTCGGCTTACTATTATAACAACAACTTTTATACCTTGCAGCGCTAAACTTCCCATAATAGCGTTAATAGCCGGGGCTATGTTCTCCGATGAAAGCTGGGTGGCGCCATCGGCGTATTTTATGGGAATCGGGGCTATTATCCTTTCAGGTATAATTTTAAAAAGACTATCGGTATTTAAAGGCGACCCTGCTCCATTTGTAATGGAACTTCCAGCGTATCACTTTCCGGCGGTAAAAGGACTTTTTATCCATATGTGGGACAGAGGTAAAGCCTTCATAAAAAAAGCGGGTACAATAATATTCGTGGCCTGCGCCGTTATTTGGTTTTTACAAACCTTTGACTGGTCCTTTAATATGGTTGAGGCGGAAGAATCTATACTGGCGGATTTAGGAAATATTCTCGCTCCGCTGTTCGCTCCTTTAGGCTTCGGACATTGGCAGGCGTCCGTGGCTACTGTGACCGGACTTGTGGCTAAGGAAAACGTTGTAGGAACTTTCGGGGTTCTTTACGGTTTTGATGAGGTGGCTGAAAACGGCGCCGAAATTTGGGGAATGCTTCAAACAGATTTCACTGTAGTAAGCGCTTACGCTTTTCTCGCTTTCAACCTTCTTTGCGCTCCATGCTTCGCCGCCATAGGGGCGATAAGGCGTGAAATGGCTGACTATAAATGGACGGCGTTCGCTATATGTTATCAAACAGGACTCGCGTATATAGTAGCGCTGCTTATAAACCTTTACGGAAACGCCTTTTTGTTTAGCCAAAGCTTTATAGCTCCTATCATAATTACGGCTTTACTAATTGTATTAATCACTTTTATTTTCATGTGTTCAAATAAAAAAACCGCTCCTAAAACAGCGTAATTTACAGTCAAAGACTTTTTATGTTTTTCTTTCATAAAAACACTCTAAACTAACAGCGTTTTATAGCGCCTTTATATTAAGTAAGAATATAGGAGTAAGTACTTCGAACTCCTCCATAAAATATAGTCAATCAATTTGAAAATGGAAAAAAGAAAACGAGGCGAAAATTATTTTCACAATACGGCGGAAAACAGACGCGGCCGAAAGCCCGCGTCCAACTTACGGCAACTGGGTGAAAATGATTTTTGACCGTTTAACTTGTTCATTTTTCAAGTTGATTGACTGTACGTGTAACTTATCATATAATAAAAAAATCTTAAAGGAAGTGTTATATTGATTGCGGATACAATAGTTTGTATAATAATATTTACGGCGATAGTTTTCGCTCTAAAAAGCGCTTTAAAGAAGAAAGGCGGCTGCTGTGACAGCGGCCGCTGTGGCGGATGTTGCCATTGTCAGTCAAAAAAATAATTTTCAAAATAAAATATAAATTTCTTAAAGATTTAAAAACTTATGTGTTTTTATCTCATATAAATATAATAATACTCAGTCAGTTAAAATTACAAAAAAAACCGCGGGAAACATAAATGTTTCCCGCGAACATATCAGTTTCACTCACATAGACCTCCTGTGTACATCTAATTATACACAAGAAGTTTTTATGTTTTTACTCAAGATTCAATCTATTTTTAAGTATATAATTTGTTACAACAAAACCAATTAATAAAACAGCGGCGTTAAATAAAATGCCAAAAGTCATCATTGTATTAAATCCCTCCATAAATGTAAGGGTTTTCCACCACTTCATACCGTCAATTGTATTTATGATAATAGTATTAATAATCACCTGAATAATTAAGAATACTCCTACCGCGGCCGCTTTCCTGTGTTTGCTGAACAAATGACCTATACATCGAACAATAAATTATCATAACATTTGACATCTGTTGTATAATAACACATAATATAAAGTTACATATAGTATCAAAAATCTCAATATCGATATATCCTATAAGTTCGCTTATACCTCTTAAAACCTCATAAACGCTTATATCCGCCGTAATAAAAATTATCCCTGATATAAAGCAAACAAATAAACTCAATAAAATCCAAAAAGAACCAACAAATAACTTGCTTAGTATATTTTCCCATGGAGCCACGGGAATTGTGTTCATCAAATATCCCGAATCCCCGAATATATTGCTGTAAAACCTTTTAACGGTAATATATATTGTTAAAATTCCCGCTGCAATCATTAAAATAAAATATATAAGCATAAAAATCACTAAAGCGATTTGATTTACATCAAAACCAATATAAGATGAAATAAAACCTACGCTTCCGTTAAAGTCTATCATAAACCTGTTTACAAAACTGAAAAAGATAATAAGGGCATATAAAAGTAAAAACATTTTATATGTAGCCTTAAACTCATATTTAACTAAAGAAACTAACATCTGAACACCTCCCTGAATAAAGCGTCTACACTTTTTCCGTTTTTCTCTCTTATTTCATCAACAGTATTGTTAAGTATAATTTCGCCGTTTTTAATAAAAATAACCTCGTCAAGCACGTTCTCAATATCACTTATTAAATGAGTTGAGATAACTACAGTGGAATTTTCACTGTAATTATTTATAATAGTATTTATAATATAATCTCTCGCCGCAGGATCAACCCCAGCGATAGGCTCGTCAAGAAAATAAACTTTAGCGTTTCTGCTCATGACGAGGATAAGCTGAATTTTTTCTTTAGTTCCCTTAGACATTGTTTTCATTTTATCATAAATGTTTATATCAAGTTTTTTGAGCATATCCAAAGCTCTCGCCTCATCAAAATCAGAATAAAATGTTTTGAAAAACTTTATGGCGTCAATAACTCTCATAGATCTCTCAAGATAAGTCCTCTCAGGGAGATATGAGACAACTTCTTTTGTCTCAATCCCTATTTTTTTATCGTCAATATAGATTTCCCCGCCATTTTCTTTTAAAAGACCGACGCAGATTTTTATAAAAGTAGTTTTCCCGCTGCCATTCGGCCCTAAAAGACCGATAATCTTACCCTTTTTAAAAGATAAATTAATTCCTTTCAACACATTTTTTGATCCATAGTTTTTAACTAAATTTTTGCACTCAAGAATAGAATCTGACATTTAATTCACCTCCTCGAAAGTTTTCTTTACATAAATAATAATTTCCTGTTTTGTAAGACCGATACTTTGCATTTTTTTATAAAAATCAAAAATCTGTTTTCTTACAAAACTCTCTTTAAGCTCGTCAATCATATTAGTATCCTCCGTAATAAATCTCCCGCTTGTACGCTTTGTGAATAAAAGATTGTCTTTTTCAAGCTCTTGTAAAGCCTTTTGCATAGTATTTGGGTTCACCGCCGCTGATACAGCCATTTCCCTCACCGGCGGAAGCTTATCTCCAGGCTTATATTCACCTGAAATAATACCTTTTTGCATATATTCAATAATCTGAATATATATAGGCTTATCTTTGGAAAATTCCCACACCATAAAATCACCTCCCACAAAAAATTCAAAATAATTTTTTGTTTTATTGTAATGCTGTATTAATTACCTAATACAATATTACAATAAAATCAAAATATTGTCAAGATAAAATTTAAGAACTTGTTTAAAATATTTAAAAAACTTATCTAAAAATAAAATATCCAAAAAAACAGTGAAAGTAATATCATTCTAAAATATAATGGTATTATTCTCACTGTTTTTTTGGATATTTTATACCAACCTCATAAAAAATGAGAAATTGGTATTAATAGTTTTTAAACATACTCTAAACTCATTCATAAGCCCTTTAAAAAATTACTCTAAGCTTACGGCGTTTTATAAAATCCCCCATAATCAGCGCAAGCTCACACTCTCACTAAACATAAATAGATCCCCCTCTTAAAAAGCGGGGGATTTATTTAATCAGTTAAAGCGCTTTTATTTTATATAATGAATTTATCCTTTTTAGCCGGTTTCGCGTCAAGCTCTTTTTTCTTTTCCTCATAGCCTGGTCTTCCAAAGAAAGCATATGTCGCGTTTTTACCTTCCTCTACTCCTGGTTGGTCAAAGGCGTTAATATTTAAAAGCTCTCCCGTAAAACCTGTAGCCACCTCAAACATATATAAAGTCTGTCCAAGAGTAAACTCGTTTACCTCAGGTAAAGTAATAGTCATATTCATTTTTCCAGATTTCATAAGGGCGTATTCCGTAGCCATCTGTTCTGTCTGAATAAGCTGATTCTGAGTAATACCGCCTAAGAAACCGAGACTCGGAATCTCTTTGTAACTTTCCGGTATTTGAATAGTTTCTTTGTATTTGTCAACGCCCATTAGCACAATCATCTTATCGAAAGGTCCCTCTGTATAAAGCTGAACCTGTGAGTGCTGATCCGTAACGCCTAAAGCTTTAACAGGAGTCGGGCCCACATTAACGATATTTCCGTCATTATCGTATTTTTTGCCAAGAGACTCCGCCCAAAGCTGAGCGTACCAGTCAGAAATATATTTAAGAGAATCGGCATAAGGCATTACCACACAAATATTTCTTCCTTTTTCCATTCCAATATAGTTAAGAATAGCGTACATAAATGCGGGGTTTTTGTAAATATCGTCATTCTTGCATATTTCATCCATAAACGCCGCCCCTGCGAGCATAGCTTTAATATCAATTCCGCAAAAAGCGGCGGCTAAAAGTCCGACTGGGGTAAGCTCTGAAAATCTTCCGCCTACACCACTTGGAATTATAAATGTTTTATAACCTTCCTCTTTAGCGATTTTAATAAGGTTTCCATTCACTTTGTCGGTAGTGCATACAATATGTTCAGCGGCGTCTTTTCCGAGCTTCTCGTCAAGCATTTTTTTGATAATCATAAACTGAGACATTGTTTCAGAGGTGCTTCCCGATTTACTTATTACGTTAAAAAGGCATTTCGTGACGTCAACGGTCTGGAAAAGATAAACAAGCTTCTCTGGGTCAACATTATCAGCGACGTAAAGCTTTGGAAACCCGTTTCTTTTATCTCTCGGAAGCTCGTTATAATAAGGGTGATTTATAGCTTGCTGCACAGCGATGGGTCCAAGAGCTGAACCTCCTATCCCCAAAACTACAAAAGCTTCAAACTTGTCTTTTTGCTCATTTACGTAAGATAGAATATCCTCAACAACTTCATCCTGATTATAAGGTAAATCACGCCAGTCCATTTTGCCGTTCGCTCTTTTTTCCACCATGGCTTTTTTAGCGTTTTCGATTTTATCGGAAATTTTATCAATATCCTCGATAGAAATACCATGTTCGCCTACAAAGTCCGTCATCATATTGTTGAAGTCAAGACGTATTTTCATTTCGTTTTTCCATGCGCCATCATTAATTTTATTCATATTGTTTACCTCCAAAAAATAATATTATATTTTTATTTTAAAGAAACGCCGTTTAACTTAAAGCCTTAAATTTTAGCCCCCATATTTATAAATTAATCGCCGTTTCCGTCAAATACTAAATATTTTATTTTTATAAATTTTATTAGCGTTAAAAATAAAAGCTTGTTATATTATAGCTCGTCAAGACTTCCGAAACGGTATCCCTTTTGACGTAAATCTATGATAATATCGCCCAAGGCCTCTGTGTTAGACTGTGATACAGCGTGTAAAAGAGCGATTTCCCCATTGTGATAATTGTCCATTACATTTTTATACGCCGCCTCTTTTCCAGGCTGATTATCAGTTTCCCAATCTTTATACGCGAAACTCCAAAAAATCGATTTATATCCTAAATTTTTTGTGACTTCCAAAGTTCTCTCACTGAACTCGCCCATAGGCGGTCTGAAAAATCTAGGCATATCCTCTCCCGTCACTTCCTTAAAATAAGCCGATGTCTCTGTAAGCTCGTTTTCAAGTTCCGTATCCGATAAATCGGGAGAGCTTAAATGTTTTACGGAATGATTTCCTACAATATGCCCACGCTCAACCATCTCTTTAACAAGTTCCTTATTTTCTCTTATATAAGGCTTAGTGACAAAAAAGGCTGCCTTAACATTATATTTATCAAGTTCATCAAGAATTTTTGAGGAATACCCATTCTCATATCCCTCATCAAAAGTAAGGTAAATAACCTTTTCCGATGTGTCGCCGACATAATAAGCGTCATATTTTCCAATATCTTTTATCTCCGAAGGGCTTCCTGGGGTAGTATGGTCTTTTTTCCTCATAAAATACCAACCGATTTTTTTATTTGACAAAGAGGATGTGTTCTCTTTTTTTGCGCTTACATCTGTTTTATCATTTTCTTTTTTTAATACGGTCTCCTCTTCCGTTGAAATTTCCAAAACCGTTTCCATTTGAGGCACACCTTTCTCTGTTTCCTTTATTTCCTTGTTAGCAATAACAGCGTACGTACTTTCCTCGGAATGTCTTTCCGTAACATCAGCCAAAGCTGTTTCCAAATTATTAGATTTTATAGAAGCGTTGTCCCCACATCCACTCATTAACAAACATATACACGCGAAAGAAACCGGCAGTATAAATTTTTTCATTCGTCATCCTCCGTAATCTTAAATACAATATTAACAAATATTTAAAATCAACATAAATTACTCAACCGTTTACATTATAGTTAAATTATACAGCAAACCAAAATAATTTGCAATAAAATTAACAAAATCATCTAAATATTTTTAAAACTTTCTTGTAATCGATCGTTCAATGTTATATAATTTAAGGAAAGAAAAAAATATTTCTTTGTAATTTACAAAAAAAAAACAAAATATTATTATTCTCAAGGAGGTTTTTTATGTATAAAGTCTCAAGAAATTTTAAAAAATCAATTTCAGCCTTTTTAAGTTTTATTATGTTTTGTCTTTTATTAGGAAACATTTCCATATATGGCGTGGAATTGTCAGAAGACGGATATGAAAAGACAAATATTTTAAAACCAAGCTCTCAAGCGTCGCTTGTTTCCGACGACGCCAGCCACACAGCCGAAGACGGTACATACAACGGTTATATTCAAACACTGGAAAATTTAACCTCTGACTATTTAAGAATAACATACACCGTATCCGGCGAGCTTCCACCCGACGCAAAAGTATTCAGCTTTAAACCTTTTGACTCAGCGTGGGGAGGCTGGGAAGATAACTTCGCCACAATAGGCGATTCCGTTCTTGAAAACGGAGTATATACTTTTACTATAGACACTCAAAAAATTAAGCAATCGCTGACAACAGGAAAACCCATTAAAGGCATAAATTTGGAATTTTGCCCAGATATAGGCGCTTCCGTAACATTAACGGGATATTATTCGTTAAAAATACCTTCCGACGAGCCAACAGAAGAAAAAGCCCAGCTCCCTGAGGCGAGAATAATAAAAACAATAACAGAAAAAGATCTGGCCGAAGCGGGTTGTAACTGGTTTGGCTCCAACAAAGTCAAAGTATACGTAAAGGTTACTAACGCTACAAAATTCTCATGGATCAACTCCGCCGCCTCACTCGGAACAAACCGCGCGGGAAAAGCGTCGAGTAAATATATTCACGGCTCCGAATGCACTGTAAAAACAGGCGGAAACTATATTCAAAACGGAATCATAGGAAAAGCCGGAACGGGAAATTACGTTTTTCCCGACACAAATTTAAATACGTCCTCTCAGTCCGGCGAACCCCTTTCCGCCGATGAGCAGAAAAAAATAACAATAGACATAAAAACAGGCACAATTGATACGGACTGCGAGCTTTTAGGCCTTGTATTCTCAAATAAGGCCGTATATCCAAAAGGATTTAAGGTCCCTGTATGCGAGGCTGTAACGCTTGACACCACGGACGCGGGGGAATACGAGAAGCTTAAAATGACTCTTGACTACTGTGATAAAATGACGGCCTCAAAATATACGTCTGAATCTTGGAAAGCTTTTCAAACAGCCCTTTCTTCGGCTAAAGAAGTATATAAAAACGCTTCTTTATCGGCAAGTGATTACACGGCGGCGCGTTCAGCCCTTGAGGAGACAAAATCAAAACTCCTTTTTATCGCTTCCGAAAATTCAGGAAACCCTCTTCCTTTCAGAACTCTATCGCCAAAAGAAATAGTTTCTGAAATGGGCGCCGGATGGAATTTAGGAAACACAATGGATGGGCACAGCGGCTTTACCCCCGGCGAGACAACATGGCAGCCCTACATTACGACAAAAGCCATGATAAAATCCGTTCATGATTTAGGAATAAACACTATACGTATTCCGGTAACATGGGGTACTATGATTGACGAGGAAAACGGTTATAAAATAAACGAGAAATGGATAAGCCGAGTTCAGGATATAGTAGATTATTGCGTGTCTTTGGATATGTACGCCATTATAAATATTCACCACGACGGGGCTGAACAGGACGGATGGCTCAGAGTGGCGGCGGACGATATTGATTCCGTTTATGAGGAGTTTGAGTGCGTTTGGAGGAATATAGCGGAAAAATTCAAAGATTACGACGAGCACTTAATTTTTGAGTCCATGAATGAGGTTACAAGCGGTTCAAACGATAAGGCGAACGTTTTATTCGATAATCCAATAATAATGAATATGAATCAAATTTTTGTGAACGTTGTGCGTTCAACAGGCTCAAACAATATGAAAAGGTGGCTCTCCCTGCCGGGACACTACGCTTTGCCGAGCGCCGTAACAAATAAGGATTACGGGTTTAAACTCCCCATAGACTCCGTGCCTGACAGACTTTTTGTGGCCGCTCATATATACGCGGGACCAAGCGGTTTTTATATGGGTTCAAATATGACCTCCACTGTTTGTAACTTCGCTGACTGTACCGATATGATAAATAAGATAAACGTTCTCGGCACAACATGGTCTAAAAAAGGGGTTCCTGTTATTATAGGTGAGTTTGGCTGTATAAATAAAAATAATCCTACGGAGAGAGCTCATTATATTGAAATCTTCAACCGCTCTTGCAAAAACGCCGGTATGCTTGTTCCCTGCTACTGGGATCAGGGCTGGTTTGACAGGACACAGACCCCCGCCGATTACAGCTTCTCAATAATAGACAGAAAAAATTTAAAACCAATAGAAAAAGAAGTGACAGACGGCCTTATGAGGGGAATTGAGCTTACAGGAGATGCTAAAGACATTACGAAAAACCCGGCTGTAGTCCCAATAACGGATATAACCGTTGACAGCGATAACATTAATATTACCATAGGCGAAAGCGTGACAGTAAACGCCGTATCCTCCCCCGCCTCGTCAAACGACGTGCTTTTATGGTCAAGCGATGATGAAAGCGTGGCTACGGTATACAGAGGAAAAATAAGAGGAAGAGGAATAGGAAGTACCACGGTTAAAGCGTTCTCTCAAAGCGGTTCTTTTGAGAAAACCATATTGGTAAACGTACTTCCCAATGAAAACTCAAGCATAGAAACCATAAACGTTCCTAAAGACAGCTTCACGTTAGCGGTTGGGCAATCCGAGTATTTAACCCCTGAATTTGTTAAGCAAAGCGACGACGATTTCGTAACCTACAAATCATCCGACAACAATATAGCGACCGTCTCCACAACAGGAAAAATCCTCGGAATCTCAAAAGGCTTCGCGGTTATTACGATAACCGCCCCTAATGGCGTCACAAAAGCCGTATCTGTGTCCGTATCTGACACAATTCAAAAAAATTATATAAATTTGGCGGCAAATGTTCTATATAACGACAGCTCGCGTAAATATTACGGAAATGAGGTCGGAGAAAGCGTAAAAGTAACCGGCGATAATCAATACACTCTTTCCTTTGACGTTGAGAAAGATTTATCAGCGAAAGGAAAGTCGGCTGGCGTTACCGCTCTTAAAAATCTTACCGCCATATATATAAAAGACTTAGATGTTACTAACGGAAACGATACTGTTTCCCCATTAACAAGCTGTAAAATAAAATATGATAAAATCACCGTTGACGGAACAGAAATGACTATAATAAACACAGAACCTAAAGAAGCTGTAAACTCTTCTGGTATATTTGACACGGGAGACCCTATAAACGGTTATGACGGCTCCGCTATAAGCGAGGTTTCCGTATCACAAAATATATGTAACTTTAAAACGGTTACAAATCCTAAAAAAATAGAAATAACTTTCACTCTCTCGGACATTAAATTTAAAGAGGCTGAGGAAGACGGAACAGTCCGCGCTGAAACAATAACATCGGAAGAAAAAAATATAAATATCAATAATATTGGTGAGACAAAGGATATATACGTTACGGTTTCCCCGAAAAACGTAACCTCTAAAGTTTCTTTTGTTTCCTCTGATGAGTCTATCGTCTCATTATTGTCAAAAACATCTGAAGTAAACGAGAATACAGGTACAGCCGTGGCAAAAATAAAAGGGCTTAAAAAAGGAACAGCCGCGGTTACGGCGTATATAGACAACGTTACACCTGTCTCCATAAACGTTTACGTGGGAGAAGAAACAAGCGGCGTTTTAGGAGACGCCGACGGCAACAATAAAATTGAGGTAAACGACGCGGTAATAATTTTAAATTACGTTTTAAAACATGATGATAAAGACGCCTCTTTATATGATATGGACAAAAACAATATTATCGACGCGAGAGATGCAGCCTTAGTCCTTAAAAAGGCTTTGGAAAATTGACTTAGCTATACTCCTAATAATAAATCAAGACAAAATATCCCCCAAGTAATAAACTTGGGGGATATTTTCTTCCCTAAAATTTCTATAATTGTATATTGACTTTATAAAATTTTAGTGCTACAATAAAATCATAAAATTTACTGACCGGTCGGTTAGTTTTTGCTTTAATATAAGGAAGGTGATAATTTTTATGGAAAAAACAAACAAAACTAAGAAGAAAATAATTGAATGCGCCGAAAAACTCTTTTCCGAGAAAGGATATGACAAAACCAGTATAGACGATATAACAAAACTGGCTGAAACCACAAAATCCCTGTTTTATTACTATTTTAAGACAAAAAAAGATATTTTGTACACTCTTATGAAAATACGTCTTGAGGACGCTGTAAAAGACCTGGCCGAAAAAAGAAAAAATAATAAATCGCCCGCCACAAAAGAAGACTTGTATAAAAACTGTATAAGTTTAATCAAAGAAAATGAGAGTATCTTTAAAATAGCTATATTTGAGTTTTTAAAAACAAATGGATGTGTAAATATAATTACAGAACTGCCTAAAGAACTTTTCGATGAAGTAAAAGACGTGTTTGAGTTTACGGAAAAAGAACAGCTTAAACTTATTCTGACTATGATAAAAATTACTGTTTTCCACGTACTTCGCAAAAGTATGTGTGAGAAATTTAATATGGAGGAATGTGAGTTTGAAAAAATGTATATGGAGGAAATTTAAAATGAGATTAAAAAGCAAACATCTTTTATGTTTTTCATTCTGTTTTATATTGCTGTTAAGCGGTTGTAAAGAAGAACCCGTAAAAAATGAGGAAGTAACAACCGTAAACACTTTTACCGTCTCAATAAAAAACTATGAGAACAGCGTGTCGTATTCCGGATACGCCGCCGCTGACGAGCTTAAACGTTTTAGCTTTGAGCTGCCTGGAAAAATCAATAAAGTTCTTGTGGAAAAAGGTGATATAGTAAAATCGGGGCAAATTATAGCTACCCTTGACACCCAAACTATACAAATGGCTATAAATAACGCTAATCAAAATATAGCTCTCGCTCAGAACAAAATCTCACAGATTGACAGCTCCATAAACGAGATAAACATAGGAATTGAGGCTGAAAACCTTACCCTAAAAAAAGTTCAGACAGGAATTGACGCTGAGAAAATATCTCTTCAAAAAACAAAAGAAACATATTCATCCTCAATAAACAAAATACAGCTTAAATATGACAACGCTAAAGAGACTTTTGAGAACACTCTTACACTTTACAACAGAGGTGTATGCGATAAAACTACATATGACAGCGCTAAACTTGCCCTCGACACAGTAACAGAGGAACTTGAAAACACAAAACAAACTATGGAAAAAGACATAACCCTTCAGGAAAAGAAAATAGAAAACCTTGAGAACGATTACTCTTTACAAGAGACCAAAATAAAAGATATGGAAAACAAGCTTGAACAAGCTAATATACAAAAACAGGCGGCACAAATTTCCGTAAATCAGGCAAAAATATCTCTTGATGAAAACACAAAATATCTTTCTGACTCCTCATTAAAATCAACAATCGACGGATACGTTGTGGAAACCCCTATGAAATCTGGTGAGGTAACAAGCGCCGGAACTCCCGTCGTCGTGGTGAAAAGCGGAAATGAGGTTATAAATGTTTCCGTGCCTACGGAAGATTACGGAAAATTTAGCGTGGGAATGGAAGCGAGACTCACTCAGGACGATAAGGAAATCTACGGAAAAATAACTTCCATAGACCTTTATCCCGATGAGACAACAAGAACTTATAACATAAAAATAGCCCCGTCGGAAAATAACCTGTTCGCCCTCGGAAGCCTTATAAATGTCACAATCTCACTTGATAAGGAGACTTCCGTGTTTATCCCTATAAACAGCATAGTAAATATAAACGGAATAGACTATGTGTATTGTATAACAGCAAATGAAAACGGCGATACAGTGGTAAAAAGCAAAGAAATAAAAATCAAAAACGCCGACGGGGAGAATGTTTGTATAGAGGGACTTGAAAGCGGAACGAAAATTGTTTCCGACGAGGTGAAAAACCTGCGCGAAAATCAAAAGGTCAATGTAAAAGAGGGTGAAACCGTTGAAAAATAAAGGATTAATATATAATCTTATATTAAAGAGAAAAGCTTCTCTCGCCATAGTAATAATTCTTTTTATAATAGGCGGAATATGCTTTAATATAACTCCCAAACAACAGTATCCCGTAATAGAATTGCCTATGGTGATTATAACCACGGTCTATCCTGGGGCCTCCCCGTCGGATATGGAAGAACTCGTAACGTCAAAAATAGAGGATGAGTGTATGGAGGCGGAGGGCTTTGAGAATGTAAAAAGCGACTCATACAACGGAATAAGCGTGGTAAAAGTATCTTTCATAAAAGACCTAAGTTCTGAGGAATTGCAGGATAAAATGGATAAACTCAGAACAAAAATAAACGCTCTTAAAGAAAACGAGCTTCCAGGCGGAATAACAAGCCTTACTTATAACGACAACGCTTTTGAGACATGCGGGCTTATTCTTTCTTTCACCGGAGCGGGCAAAACTAATGAGGAACTTACTCAAAGGGCTGAATCCTTAAAAGACGTATTGTCCGGTACCGAGGGAGTCGTTCGTACAGAGGTTGAGGGAGAGCGCGAACCTCAAATAAAAGTAACCGTAAACTCCTCAAAATTAAGCCATATTCCCATATCCCTTTCAGAACTCTCAAATATAATAGCGTATCAGAACTCCACCGTTCCCGTCGGCACAATCGAATTTGACAATAATGAGATGTATATAAACTCTTCCGGAAAACTTTCCGATATAGAGGAGATAAAAGATATTATAATATACATAAATAAAGAAACCGGAGCCGTCGTAAAACTTAGGGATATAGCCGATATAATACAGGAGAATGACAAAAACGCCAAAAGCTATTGCTATAACGGTGATGAGGCTGTTATATTAAGTGTGTTTTTTGATAAAAACGAGAATATTTTAGAAACGGGAAAAACCGTTCTCGATATGATAGACGAATATAAAAACTCTATTCCCGACGATATAAAAATAAACAATATAGTTTATCTAGCGGACGACGTAAACAACTCCATAAACGATTTCATAGTGAATCTCATAGAAAGCGTCGTTATAGTTCTTATAGTCATAATGATTGGCATGAGTATAATAAACGGAAGTATCGTCGCCTTTGTAATTCCCCTTACGATGTTTCTTACATTTATAGCCATGGTAATTTTCGATATAGACGTACAGTTTGTGTCTCTCGCCTCATTGATAATAGCGCTTGGCATGCTTGTCGACAACGCCATAGTAGTAAGCGACGCCATACAGGTTAGAATAGACAATGACGAGGATAAACTTTCCGCCTGCGTAAACGGAACAAAAGAAGTCGCCCTGCCCGTTTTCTCATCAATGCTTACAACGGTGGCTATCTTCTGCGTGTTTTATATGCTTCCGGGTACTATGCGAAGATTTGTGTTCAGTCTCCCGACAATAGTAATATCCGCCCTTATATTCTCATATTTGGTATCAATGCTTGTAACGCCTATAATGTGCTATATGCTTATGAAAAAATCCAAAGTAAGAAAACAGAGAAAACAGCTTATAAGAGGATTTTTTTCTGCCCTTTTGCGGTTTTGCCTGAGATTCCGCCTTTTGACAATAGTAATATCCGTTCTGTGCGTGGCTTCAAGCGTATATTTTCTTTCAAAGCTTGATATGGAGCTTGTACCAAACTCGGATAAAATGCTCCTCGATATAAACGTGGAAACGGATAATCTATATGACATACGAAAAACGGAAAAAGCTGTCGCTAAAATCGCCGGCATAATAAAAAACGAGGAAAATATAGAATATTATCTGTCGGCCTCCGGCGGAAGAATACCTAAATATGATTTTACCTCCATGCCGTCCACGGACTCAACAAACACAGGAAGCTTTGTCGTAAAATTAAAAAGCGTTGAAAACATGACAAAAGGAGATTACTGCCAATACCTTGAGAATAAGCTAAAATCAGAGGTTTCCGAAAGAGTGACCGTTAAGGAAATAGGAATAATCCCAAAATCCAGCGAGCTTATTCAGTTTAACATATGCGGAGACGATACGGAAAACATAAATTCCGCCGCTTTACAGGCGGAACAATGGCTTAAAGAAATTGACGACGCCAAAAACGTATACGCCGACACAAAAGTAAAAACCTATAATTATTATATTGATTTAAAAAACGATTCCCTCAACTCAGCGGGACTTACAAAAGGCGAGGTTCAAAACGAGCTTAATATCGCTATGATGGGCAGAACCGTTACAAATTTCAGAAAAAACAGCAAGGAATACCCAATTATTTTAAAAACAAACACAACTAATATAAACGATTTAAAAAATCTTGAGATAAAATCCTCAAGAACAAACGGAAAATATAAACTGTCACAGGTCGCTGACATAACATATACGGCGGATTATAATAAAATATCCCATTACAACGGTCAAAAATGTATAACCGTCACCGCTCTTCCCAACACGGGAAAAAGCGCTGTTGAGATACAAAACGCCGTAAAAAGGAAATTAGACTCCGCCGGCTTAAAAAACGTGACAATATCTTATGAGGGCGACAGCGATATGTTCAGACAGGTTATATCTTCCCTGAGTGTAGGGGCGGTTTTGGGAATAATGGCGATTTTCCTCATACTTTACCTGCAATTTTACTCGGTAAGCAGAAGTATAATAATTTTTGTGACAATTCCTTTCGCCCTTATAGGCTCTTCCATAGGCTTATACCTTTTTGGAGAAAATCTCTCTATGTTCGCCATACTCGGCATAATAAGCCTTATAGGTGTCGTTGTAAACAACGCCATAGTGCTCGTCGATTATATGGATAACGAGCTTAAACGGGGAATATCCTCTATGGAAGCCTGTAAAACAGCTGTTGATAAACGTTTCCGACCGATAATATTAAGCACCTCCACAACAATTTTGGGGCTTATCCCCCTCGCTTTTTCGGGAAACGTTCTTTTTAGAGGCCTCGCTATAGCTTTTATGTGCGGCTTGTCAACTTCCCTGTTTTTCACACTTATCGTAATCCCTGTAATTTACAGTATTTTAGTAAAAAGACTGCCTAAAACCGAATAAATCTCCTGATACTGTCAATACAAAACATCTCGCAAAGCTTACTTTTGAGAGTAAAAAGTTCTCTAAAAGCTTACACATGATTTTCAAATTTATTTGACAATTTATCCTGCTAATGGTATAATTCTCATAAATATTTTTATGTTTTCGTGTATTCTCATAAAGTATAACTTTATAACAGTCAATAAATTTTGAAAACAAGGAAGAAAAGGAGAACTTTTATATGAAAAAAATAAAAATATCCAGTCTTGCACTATTAATGGTTTCAACAATAAGTCTTAACATAGGATGCGGAGCTGAAGATAAAAATATTGTCGCTCAAAATGATAAAATCATTCTTGAAACGGAAAAAATCGAGAATGAGGAAGTTAGCTCTCAAAATGATAAAACAATTCTTGAAACAGAGGAAAACAGGAATAAAGAAGTTAGCCCTCAAAACAATAAAACAATTCTCGAAACAAAACACAGTAATGCCGATATGTCTTTTATATCTGGAGATGGTCTAATTTATTATAATCCTCATTTAGGAGTAATAACCGGATACTATGGCAAAATCACTTCTGTTATTATTCCAGATACTATTGACGGAGTTAAAATTATAGCTATAGCAAATAAAGCTTTCCTTAGCTGTAACAGTCTAACAGATATATCCATTCCTTACGGAGTTACCTCTATTAACACTAGTGCTTTCATAGGCTGTGACAGTTTAACAGACATATCTATTCCTAATAGCGTTACCTCTATCGAAGGCGCTTTCATAGGATGTACCAGTTTATCAAACATAACCTTGCCTGACAGCGTTACCTCTATCGGCGCCGGCATTTTCTCCGATTGCGCAAGTTTAAAAGCTATAAATGTAGGTAGCGGTAACCCCTCCTATACCAGTGAAAACGGTATATTATTCAATAAAGATAAGACGTCAATTTTGGCTTATCCTAAAGGGTTACAAAACATTGAATACACTATTCCTAACAGCGTTACCTCTATCGGCAAACACGCTTTCGCATATTGCGGTAATCTGACAAACGTAATTATTCCCAATAGCGTTACCTCTATCGGTGACAGTGCTTTCTTAAGTTGCAGAGATTTAACAGCCATAACTATTCCTGAAAGCGTTATCTCTATCGGCGATAGCGCTTTCAATGGCTGTAACAGTCTGACAAACATAACTATTCCTGACGGTGTTGCCTCTATCGGCAAATTGACTTTCAACAGCTGTAATCGTCTGTCAAATATAACTATCCCCGACAGCGTTACCTTTATCAGCGAAGATGCCTTTTCCAATTGTTCCAAATCCAACTTAACCATAAAGTGTGGCGCAAATTCATACGCTAAATTTTACGCCATCGAAAATAATATACCTTCTGTCAATAATTAACTATAAATATATAAAAGCCATACACAAGGATTTTAATTTTATCTCCTCACGTATGGCTTTTTTATGTTCATAATTATTTCATCGTCATCTCAAGAATCTTATTGCTTCTCGAGATAAACTCAGCCATCTTTTCCATCTCAAGAGGCTTATGGCTCATAACAGCCAAATCGTAAATTTGTCTGCAAATAAGCTCAACATCGTCTTTTCTGCTCTCGTCATCAGAAATTTCCGAAAGAAGTTTAACGACATTGTTGTTGCTGTTTAAAACCAGAGTCTCGTCAACAGGCATAGCCCCGAAGTTCATACCGTACATACTGCTCATTTCCCGCATTCTTCTCGACTGCTCGCTGAGCTGAACAACTCCCGAAACGTCATAAGCTTTAAGACTCTCAACTTTAACTTTAAGGTCGTCTTTTTTAAGTATTTCCTTAAACACACCCTCAAATTTCTCAGTAAGCTTTTTATCATCGTCGCTTTCCTCGTTTTTAAGAGCGTCCGCTATGTCTGAATCAATTCTTGAGAAACTTACCCCGCTGTTATACATCTCCACAGACGACATAAAAGGATTGTCAAGCCTTGTGTCTAATATAACCGCCTCCATACCAATATCCTCAAACATTTTAACGTACTGCGCCTGCTGGTTTTTGTCTGTAACATAAAATACCTTATTCTCATGTTTTTCCTTGTTCCTGTCAAGATACTCCGATAAAGTCACATAATCGTCCTTTGTTGTCTTAAATAAAAGAGAGTCTTTAACCTTGTCATAAAACTCCTTTTCCCTTAAACAGCCATATTTAATAAACTGACTTATATCATCCCAGAACTTCTCATATTCATCTCTTTCCTTTTTGAAAAGACTGTTAAGCTTGTCAGCCACTTTTTTCGTGATATAGCTTGACATTTTTGTAACATACCCGTCGTTCTGAAGAAAACTTCTCGAAACGTTAAGAGGTAAATCCGGACAATCGATAGTTCCTTTTAAAAGGAGTAAAAACTCCGGTATAACTTCTTTTATGTTATCAGCGATAAATACCTGGTTATTATATAATTTAACTTGTCCCTCTATAGAATCAAGCTCGTGTTTAAGCTTTGGAAAATATAAAATACCTTTAAGCCTGAAAGGATAATCCATATTAAGATGAATCCAGAAAAGAGGGTCGTTAAAATCAGTAAACACCTGATGATAAAATTCCTTGTATTCCTCGTCAGTGCAGTCTTTAGGCTGTTTAAGCCATAAAGGATTTGTCCTGTTTATAGGCTCCGGTTTTTTCGGCTCCTCTATAACATCGCCGTTTTCCTCGCCATCCGTTTTCGCTTCCGCTTTCTTCTCACTTTCTTTTTTGATTTCTTCCATATCCTCAAAATAAATCTCAATAGGCATAAAATAACAGTATTTAGCTAAAACCTCTTTGATTTTGTAAGGATTTAAAAAATCTTTTCCATCGTCTCCTATATAAAGAGTGATTACCGTACCCCTGTCAGTTTTGTCGCTCTCATCAAGCTCAAATTCCACTCCGCCGTCGCAAATCCACCTTGCGGCTTTAGCTCCGTCCCTGTATGACAAAGAGTCTATCTGTACCTTGTCGGCAACCATAAAAGCCGAGTAAAATCCAAGACCAAAATGTCCTATAATATCCCCGCCGTCGTCAATTTGGTCTTTATATTTATTTATAAAATCGCTCGCCCCTGAAAAAGCGATTTGAGTAATATATTCTTTAATCTCATCGGCGGTCATACCAATACCATTGTCAATAACCTTTATAACGCCGTTTTCCTTGTCAAGAATAACCGAAACTTTATATTCCGTATCCTCCGGCACATTCGCTTCGCCCATTCCGATAAGTTTCTGAAGCTTTGTGATAGCGTCACAACCGTTTGACACAAGCTCACGCAGGAAAATATCAGATTCTGAATAAAGCCATTTTTTTATAATAGGCATAATATTCTCGCTGTTAATAGAAAGATTACCTTTTTCCATTTCAAATTCCTCCCAAAAAATTTATATATGTTATATAATACCACAAAAATAAAAAAAGTCAAGAAAAATTTAGCACTCATCCAAAAAGAGTGCTAACAATTTCTATAATATCTTAAATCTCAATATTAATCGCTATCTCAATATTTCGAAAAAACACCTTCACATACTCTTCCCACGCTAGGTCAAGCTCTTTGTTAAGAGCAAAATTTTTCTGAGCCGTACCCGTTGTACACACCACCATATCTTTCTCAAACACAAAATTCAAAAACAACGCGGCCGCGTTGTCAGAAACTTCCTCAAGAAGCTCTTTAGGCGCCGAAATAACAAATTTCATATAAGAAGGCTTAACTTTCCCTTTAACGAATTGAAAAACATATGGTTTTATTTTTCCCCATTTGCAAAAAAACGTTTCAGATTCTTCCGCCTCTTCCCCTTCCTCCAACTTCATAAATTTTCTATTCACTTTCCCGTCAATATCAAATTTGGCGAAAGACAAAATCTCAACATTTCTAAGTTCAAAATTGTCAAAACACTGTTCCCGTAAAATCTTATTCATAAAATTTTTAACTTCTCCGTCAAGAATATAAAAAACGTTCATAAAAAACCTCCGCTGCGTATATCACCAATGACTTTCTTAAATCTTATTTGGCTATACAAAACGCCTAAATTATACTATAGCCTTATACTTATAATATGACTAAAACTTCAATTTACCTTCCTCGCTCTAATAAATTCGCTCATTATATACATAAAAACAGTTTTAATACAGTCCCTAAAATCACCCAAGTTACTTTTTAAATTTTCTGACTATAAATAACAGCCTCCGCACATTTAATCCCGTCTACGGCCGCGGAAACAATCCCTCCAGCGTACCCGCATCCCTCTCCGCAGGGAATAACTCCAAAAATATTAGACATATACTTATCATCCCGTAAAATTCTTATGGGAGATGAACTTCTTGTCTCCGGAGCGGTTAAAACAGCGTTATCGTCGGCAAATCCTTTAATTCTCTTATCGAAAATTTTTATACCCTCCTGAAGAGCCAGATAAATCTCACTGGGAAAAATCTCCCTGAAATCACCGCCCGCAATACCCGGTAAATAAGTAGGGAAAACTTCTTTAAAAGAATCCTCCGAAATAACCGTGGCTTTTGAGTTTAAAAAGTCCGAAACCGTTTGAACAGGCGCACGATAATCACTCCCGCCTGATAAAAAAGCTTTTCTCTCAATTTCTCTTTGAAACCAAACTCCGGCTAGAGGATGTGCTGATTTAAAATCCTTATAGTCCACTCCGACTAAAACCGCGCTGTTTGAGTTGTCAAAAGAGCGGTTATAATAACTCATGCCGTTAGTCACGATGGTTTCCTTCTCAGACGCCGCCCCAACCACAACGCCTCCTGGACACATACAAAATGTATAAACCCCTCTGCCGTTTTTAAGGTGGGTAAAAAGCTTATAGTCGGCCGCGGGCAAATATTTGGCGAAATCCCCGTATTGAGATTTGTCTATAAAGCCTCGTGAATGTTCTATCCTCACACCAACGGAAAAAGGTTTCTGCTCAATATTTACTTTTTTATCGTAAAGTGTCTCAAATGTCTTTCTCGAACTGTGCCCGACAGCCATAATAAGCCTGTCTGTATCAAACTCGACAACGCCTTTTTCGTTTTCGCAGATTACCTTTTTTAAAACTCCTTCTCTCTCCTCAAAATTAACCATCTCTGTGTCAAAAAACACTTCTCCCCCAAGAGAAATAATTTCCTCCCGTATATTCCTCACCATTTTAACAAGGTTGTCCGTTCCTATATGCGGCTTTGATAAATATAAAATTTCCTCCGGAGCTCCCGCTTTGACAAACTCCTCCAAAATAAACCGGCACCGTGGGTCTTTAATCCCAGTTGTAAGTTTTCCATCGGAAAAAGTTCCCGCTCCCCCCTCACCAAACTGAACGTTTGACATAGCGTTTAAAATTCCTTTTTTCCAAAAAGCTTCTATATCTTTTTTTCTTTCCTCAACCCGTTTCCCGCGCTCTACGATGATAGGCATAGCTCCCGCCCTCGCCAGAACAAGACCCGCCATAAACCCCGCCGGTCCAAATCCCACAATAACAGGCCTTTTTTTAATACTCGCCTTTTTAATAAAATAACTGAACTCTTTTACCTCCGAAACATTTCTTAGTTTAAGTAACTTGCTCTTTCTTAATTTTGTTTTAAGTAAAATATCCACAGAAAAAATATATAAAACATCATTCTTTTTTCTGGCGTCAACTGATTTTTTCGATATCCTCAAATCAACTATCTCAGAGACCGAAATTTTTACAGTTTCCGCCGCTTTTCCTTTCAAAACTTCTTTATCGGGATTAATTTTAACGGAAAATTTAATATCTGAAACCCTAAGCCAAAAAAACATTTCAATCACCTCGTCATCAAACTTTCCGCCGCCGACTTTCCCGCCAGCCTTCCCGACGACCACGCCCACTGTAAATTAAACCCCCCACAGTTTCCGAATATATCCAAAACCTCTCCACAGGCGTATAGTCCTTTAACTTTTAGAGATTCCATTGTTTTATCGTTAAACTCTCCAGTGCATACTCCGCCCGCTGTAACCTGAGCGTTGTTAAATCCATTATGCCCGATAATATCAAAATGAAACTCTTTTATATTTTCACTAATACCCCAAATAATTTCTTTATTAAGCTTTGAAACAGGAAAAGACAATTTCTCGATTCCGGATTTTTTAGCTACAGCGTTTCCTATTCTCTTGTTAAAAAGTCCCGTAAAAAAACTTTCCATAGTAAGATGATATAAATTTTTCTTTCTCTTGCTTAACAAGTCAAAAACATCTTTTTTTGACAAAGACGGCATAAAATCCAGTAAAACATTACATTTTTTATGTACGGCGCAAAGGGCGGAAAGACGAAATACAGGCGGTCCCGAAAGACCATAATCCGTAAAAAGCACTTCCCCGTATTCTTCCCCTATAAATCTCCCCTCGGAAAACATTTTTACATTCCCCATAAACTTAATTCCTTTAAGCCCTTTTACAATAGCCTTTTCGGTTTTAAGCTGAACAAGAGCGGGAACAACTTTAGTGACCCTGTGCCCCAAATCACGCATAATATCAAATCCGCTGCCATTAGAACCTAAATTGGGAGAAGCCTGTCCGCCGGAGGCTACAATAACCTTGTCGGCGTTAATTAATTTCCCTAACAATGAGATAATTTTAAAACCGCTTTTAATGCATTTAACGCTTTTAACGTCAAAATCCGTAACAATTTCCACCCCAAGCCTTTGAAGCTCGTATCTCAAAACATCTAAAACAGAAGAGGCCTGTCCGCTGTATGGATACATTTTTCCGTTTTCCTCTTCTTTAGGATAAATACCAAGCTTCTCAAAAAAATCAAGCGTAGCGCTCACTCCAAAATCGTCAAGGGCGTATCGGGTGAAATCAGGATTTTCACCATAAAAATCCGCGGCAGACATATTTATATTTGTAAAATTACAGCGGCCATTTCCGGTCGCTAATATTTTTTTGCCTATTCTGTCCATCCTTTCAATGATAATGACTTCTCCTTCATCCCTCAAAATTCTTTTCGCGAAAATTCCGCCAACTAGACCTGACGCCCCTCCGCCGATTATTGCCAAAACAGGATTTTTACCCATTTTTATCCTCCGTTAATTTTTCATTTACCCCAAGTACAATTAATATATCACAGTTTTGATTTTGACACTTATCACTATCAACAATTATTTCTGAGGACGTGAGAAATTCCGATAAATCTTCTCCCTGCCCGTCCTTTCGCACATATATTTTGGTGTCGTTTACAGTTTCTTTGGCATTGTCGTAAGATATAACGTTAAATCCCTTTTCTTTAAGCGTATTGCTTGCCTTTTTAGCTAGGCCGGAGGTTCTTCCCCCGTTTAAAACAACTATACGCTTGTCCTTACTATTCTCTTTCACTTTTTGGGGCGTTTCCTCATTGATTTTGTCTTTATAAACCTCATCAATCATTTTTTTTATTTCCGCGTCGTCATAAATGTAATATGAAACGCCGTTTTTATACTCGTCTTCCCCCGGCAGGGTATACCCTTTAAAATTATTTCCGTCAAATCCCTCAACGGCGTTTAAAAGCATGGATATATCGCCTAAAGTAACGTCTGTCTCCACATATTCGGTAACGGTGTCTATATACGCCTTTGGATTTGACATAATTTTTTCCTTACTCAACGCCTGATTTAAAAAAGCTTTCAGGAAGTCCCTCTGAACCTCAACACGCTCTAAATCAGCTCTAGCGTATCCTGTCCTGAATCTTACAAGCTGAATCGCCTTTTCACCATCAAGATGCTGTTCTCCAGGATAAAGGTCTATTACAAGACCCATTTTGTCATTATAATAGCATCTTTTTTTAACGTTATAATCCACTCCGCCTATAGAATCAATTAAAGACACAAACCCTTTAAAACTTATTTTAGCGTAATAATCTATTTCCACGCCTAAAAGTTCCTCAATCTGCTTTTCAAGAAAATCCATTCCCTGCTCTCCGCCATAGGAATAAATACTGTTTATTTTAACTTTGTTTGTATTCAAATTAGGTATATTTTCCCGCATAACTTTATATCTGTCCTCAGGAACCTCGACTCTCGTATCCCTTGGAACGGAAATCAAACTAAGCTTTTTATTTACGGTATCAAAACAAGCGACCATGATAGTATCTGTTCTCGTTCCATCTCTAGAGTTATCCTCATCAACTCCTAATAAGAGCATGGTTATTTTCTCAGGAACATCTTCTTTTTTCCCGCTTATCGCGTTGCCTATACTGCTTACAATATTCTCATTTTTAAAATAATCGTTTTCCGGGTCGTTGTCTAAATAAGTATAAGCGATAAATCCGCTGAATACCGCGATATACATAAACAAAATAGAAAATACTATGATAAAAAACTTTTTAACAGGACTTTTCTTTTTTTTGCTCATCTGATAATCAGGCTGCCTCCTTGATGGAATAATAAGCTCGATTTTCTTCTCTTTCTCGTCGTCGGCGTAATCGCCGTTATCTTCCTCATAATCTTCATACCCATCACTATTCTCATAATCATCATAATCATCATAGTCCTCGTAGTCCTCGTAGTCGTCATAATCCTTGTAATCCTCGTAATCATTTTTATCTTCATATGGAACAGGGTCAATTCCCCTATTCCTTAAATTATTTTTGTTTACAACTTTGTAAACGTCATTCTCGTCAATTTTCCCCTGTTTCTTTTTATTTGTGTTTTTATAACCCTTTTTCTTGTTGTTCATAATCTGTTTCCTCCATTGCCCTTTTATCCTTCATACTCATTTATAGGCTTGTGAGGATAAAAAGCAATCCTAAAAATCCGGTCGGTTACCGTTGAGCTTATACCATAACATTTAATATTATAACAATTCACAAAATTTTTCAGCGAGAAACAATAAAATAACTCTTTGATATATCATATTTTATTAAAGCTTGTATGTTTATTCTTTTATTGTTTCGTTATAACTCGAAAAATTTTGAATACATATAGACAGCGGTTAAATATGGCCACCACAAGCCGAAAGCCAGCGCTTTGTCGTTATACCTTTCAGCTCGTTGGGCCATATCCGTTATATACTTACTATAATCCGTTGATTAAAAATTTATAAATCCATCAAAGCGTTTACAGTTACAGCGTAAACACACTTAAATAAACCCTATATTTCCCTGAATTTATTTTTTAACACTTTAAAATATTTTAACTGTTTTTAGGCACGTTCTTAAATGAGCTTTTCAGAGAAACAATTCTGTTAAACACAAGATTTTCATCCGTAGAATTTTTAGAATCCACACAAAAATAGCCGTTTCTTATAAATTGAAATCTGTCCATGGGTTTCGCCCCTTTTACAGAAGGCTCACACATACATTCCCCCGCTACAGTCAATGAGCTTGGATTAAGTGAATATCCATTCTCACTGTTTTCATCCTCAATAATAAGATTTTCATAAAGCATGGCCGTCACCTTAACGGCGTCAGGAACAGAAACCCAATGAATAGTTCCCTTCACTTTTCTTTCCGTAAAATTAAGGCCGCTTTTCGTTTTCGGGTCATACGTACAATGAACCTCGGTAATAACGCCGTTTTCATCTTTTACAAAATCCGTGCATGTAACAAAATAAGCGCCTTTAAGCCTAACCTCCTTACCTACAGAAAGCCTGAAAAATTTCTTTGGAGGTTCTTCCATAAAATCGCTTCTCTCGATATAAAGCTCCCGTGAGAAAGGAACCAGCCTTTTTCCTAACTCCTCATTCTCCGGATGATTCTCAATCTCAAGCATCTCCCTTTCGCCCTCGGGATAATTTGTGATAATAAGTTTAATCGGATCTAACACCGCCATAACCACAGGTGTTTCCCCTTTAAGGTCCTCTCTTATACAATGCTCTAAAAGCGCCGTGTCAACAACACTGTTAGCTTTTGAGACACCTATCATCTCACAGAATTTTCTTATCGACTCAGGAGTGTAGCCTCTTCTTCTTATTCCCGAAAGAGTGATAAGCCTCGGGTCGTTCCATCCGTCAACCTTTCCTTCCTCAACCAACGCCCTCAAAAAACGTTTTCCCATAACCGTGTTTGACAAATTAAGCTTAGCAAACTCAATCTGTCTCGGCTTCACAGAAAAATCTATCTCGTTTATAACCCAGTCGTAAAGAGGTCTGTGGTCCTCAAACTCCATCGTGCATATAGAATGGGTAATTTCTTCTATGGCGTCCTCAACAGGGTGAGCGAAATCATACATAGGATAAATACACCACTTATCTCCTGTGGCGTGATGGTTCATATGAGCTATTCTGTAAATAACAGGGTCTCTCATATTAATATTGGCAGAGGCCATATCGATTTTCGCCCTTAAAGTTTTCTCACCGTCTTTAAACTCTCCGTCTCTCATTCTTTTAAAAAGCTCAAGGTTTTCCTCAACAGAACGATTCCTGTAAGGGCTCTCCTCGCCCGGAGTATTCAAAGTCCCTCTGGCGCTTTTCATTTCCTCAGCCGTCATGTCGCATACGAAGGCCTTCCCTTTTTTTATAAGTAAAACAGCGTATTCATACATTTTGTCGAAATAACTCGACGCGAAATATAATCTGTCCTCCCAGTCAAAACCAAGCCATTTAATGTCCTCTTTAATGGAATTTACAAACTCCGTGTCCTCTTTCGCCGGATTGGTGTCGTCAAAACGTAAATTGCATTTTCCGCCGTATAATTTAGCGAGCCCAAAATTAAGGCAAATACTTTTAGCGTGCCCTATATGCAAATATCCGTTAGGCTCAGGCGGAAAACGAGTATGCACTTTGTTAAGCTCGCCTTTTAAATCCTCGTTAATGTAATTATGTATAAAATTCCCCGTGCCTTCCAAAGAATTATCGTTTGTGTTTAACTCTGTATTTTCCATTTTCAATCCTCCGTAAAACAATTTATATTCCTCTGTTATAATCTCTTAGAGACAAAATCTCTATGATAAAAAACAGTTTTACATTTATCACAATACCCAAAACGCAGAATTTTATCCGTCGTTTCGTTTCCTATAGAAAAATCCAGCAATACTTTAATATCTTCCCCGTTTCCGCCGCAATTATGTCTCTCAAAATAATAATTTTTAGTTTCCTTAAAATTATCGGCGTCGTCAAAAATAGCTTTAACTTCTTTTAATAAATCCATAATTCGCCTCCAAAATAAACCAGTTTACCCCAAAAAGCTCAGTCACGTTAAAATATTTTGTCGCTTCTTTTATCAATTTGCCCATTGTCACGGAACTTTCCTATTATTATAAATTAATTTTCATATTACGTCAATTTTTATTTACAGAAACACCTTAAAAATCAATTTTTAAAAATAACAGTGTATAATTTTTCTTTTTTATGTCAACAATATAACAAAATAAACTAAATCTTAATTAAAAAAAAGAGTCTCCCTTATTATGGTCAGTAAACTCAAAAATGAATAAAGGTCAACGGAATGAAAATTATTTTTTCAACCGCCGAACTTAATGTTTTCAGGCCCTTTGACTATAAATTTAAGATTAGTATAAAAACTTAGCGAAGGAGGAATGAGTTAAATGTTTGATAAAAAAATAGCGTTTTTGATTTTCGCCGCCGTTTTAATAACCACAGGAATTGGTTCAGGATATTATTTTTACAGCAAAGAAATAAATTCTGAAAACAATAAAAAAAGCGAACAACTCAGAATAGCGCGTAACATTCAAAATTTTGCCGCCGGAGAAAACTGGCCAGCGAATTATAATGAAAACGCTAAAACAGAGAAAACAACTGAAAACACAAAAATGATTTACGAATATTATTATACCCAAGATGGTATAACAAGACGAAAAGAAAAAAATCTCCCGCCGGAACTCATAAATAAAAATCGGGAAATTATAGAGAATGTTTTCGATGAGTGGAGTATAGTTACATTCAATAATGATGAAATAATCCTTAGAAAAGAAATATACGACTCCGAAACGACAAATTATATATTAAAAGACTATAAGGGATTAATAGCCGTTTTTTATGATGTCGATGATGAGGAAAAACTTAAAGAGCTTACAAAAACCCCTGTAGATACATTGCCTGAGAATGAGCGTCAATTAATAAAAACAGGAATTTCCATAACAGGAAACAAAAATCTTTTAAAAATTTTGCAGGATTATGAAAGCTAAAAATGTCAAAATAACCACATATCCCTCTAAAATTTTAAACATTATTGTATAAAAAGTCGATTTATAAAATATAATAAACATAAAAAACAGCCTTTTTGTCATTAATTGTACAATATGTCTAAAAATGTTTTATTTTTTCACATTATCTTTGGTAACACTTTTTTTAATTTATGTGTTAGAATTACTACTGTGAAAACCCCTAAATATTTTCACATTTACAGTTAGTTACATCCCCCAATATGTAATGTTGCTGTAAATCCCATAAAAAATACCTTCTCTTTAAGAAAAAAGCAGCCGTACGTTGGTTGCTTTTTTTCTGTGATTTTATATTTTATAATTCATAACTTTTAGTTTTATAATATTGATATTTTTTTTAATCGGTAGTATAATTATTCTATTCTTATTTTAATGAAGTTACTTATAAATAGATTTCTTTTGAAACTACGTAATTACAGCAATTTTATATTGAATAAAATATTTTTTATAGCTCCGCCGGACTTGCTGTAAAATTTGGAAAGAAATTTAATGTTAATCAGGGCATAGCTGTATTCTTTAATTTTTTTGACGTTCATCATTTTTATATTTTATATGACTTTCATATTAATTATTAAAAATGCCTGAATATCTATTTTTCATAATTTTTTATTATATTTTAGTTTTAATAAACACCCTGAAATAAATATAATAAATCAAATCCTTATTAATATAGACCTGTCGGATAATAATATTTAATCGGCGTTTTTGCCATTATGTTTTCTTTAGCTTTAAACACAATCAAAAATATCTTATTAAAGTTAAACTTATCATAGCGGCAAAATCAATATCTATACGTCGATTTTAAAAGTATTTAATCACGGTCTTTTGAAAAACATTTTATTGGAGGCCTTTATATGCTAAACCAAACAAAAAATAATTTTGAATATATAGAGAAAATAATGTTATTTTGTGACGAACCTTACGATTATTTTAACTATGACGCTGTTTTTTCAGATGAAACCGCTCTTTTTAGGACTCCCGAATGTCCAAAATCATCAGACGATGTATCAATAAAAATACGCGTGGGAAAAGACAACACAGATAAAATTTATCTTTGTTACAACGACCAAAAAACAGAAATGAGAAAATTTAAATCAACAAAGGTATTCGACTTTTTTAAAGCCGATATACCCGCTATAACAGGGAGAACATATTACTATTTTGAGATAATAAAAAACAAGGATTTATATTATTATAATAAGTTAGGGGTATCAAAATCATACGATTATAATTATAACTTTATAATTATTCCCGACTTCGACGTGCCGAATTGGGCTAGAGGCAGCGTAATGTATCAAATATACGTAGACAGATTTTGCAACGGAGATGAGACAAACGATGTTGTGGACAATGAATACCTCTACTTGGGAAAAGCGGCTAAAAAGATTTCCGATTGGAACAAACCAGTGGCAAACGAGGATATATGCAATTTTTACGGCGGCGACTTGCAGGGAGTAATAAATAAACTCCCATATCTTAAAGATTTAGGCATAGAAGCCATATATTTCAACCCCATTTTCGTGTCGCCCAGTAATCATAAATATGACATACAGGATTATGATTACGTTGACCCTCATTACGGCGTAATAAAGGAAGACGGAGGGGAACGCCTTAAATTTGAGCACTTTCAGAATAAATACGCCACAAAATATATAAAAAGAACAACCGATAAAGTAAATCTTGAGGCAAGCAATAAACTTATGATAAAACTCATAAAAAAAGCTCACGAAAACGGTATAAAAATAATACTCGACGGTGTTTTCAATCACTGCGGGGCGTTTAATAAATGGCTTGATAAAGAGGGATTCTATAAAGGTAAAAATTATCCCGACGGGGCATATTTTTCTGAGAAAAGCATATATCACAACTATTTTAAGTGGTATGACTCAAACTGGCCTAACAACGACTGCTATGATAGCTGGTGGGGACATGACAATCACCCTAAGCTCAATTTTGAGAACTCAAAAGAACTCTACAACTATATTCTCGACGTTGGGAGAAAATGGGTTTCCCCTCCTTATAACGCGGACGGCTGGCGTCTTGACGTGGCGGCAGATTTAGGCTGTACGAAAGAATTTAACCACAAATTTTGGAAGGATTTTAGAAAAGCCGTAAAAGAAGCGAATCCTAACGCTGTAATATACGCTGAGCACTACGGCGACCCGTCCGAATGGCTTTGGGGGGATCAGTGGGATTCGGTAATGAACTACGACGCGTTTATGGAACCAATAACATGGTTTTTAACAGGAATGGAAAAACACAGCGAGAAATATGAGGAGGGGCTTTTTTGCAACGCCGCGAGTTTTGAGTCGGCAATGCGCTATCATATGTCCCGTTTCTCAAACCAGTCTTTAAGTATAAGTATGAACGAGCTTTCAAATCATGACCATTCCCGTTTTCTGACAAGAACAAATCATAAATCAGGAAGACTCCATACCCACGGTTATGAAGAGGCGGATACGGGAATAAATAAAGGAATAATGAAAGAAGCTGTCACCTTTCAAATGACATGGCCCGGAGCGCCTACGATTTATTATGGCGATGAGGCCGGCGTCACAGGCTGGACCGATCCCGATAATAGACGAACCTATCCGTGGGGCAAAGAAGACAAGGAACTTATAGATTTCCACAAAGCGGCGATAAAAATTCATAAATCTTATGAGGCGTTAAAAACCGGCTCTGTGGATTATCTTGTGACTGATTACGGGATTATCTCATACGGAAGATGGAATAAAAAAGAAAAAATAGCCGTTGTCTTAAATAATAACAGCTCTGAAAAAACTATTTTCGTTCCCGTATGGAAAATGGATATAATAAATTCGGATTTAATGGAAAGCATATTGTTTTCAGATGAAAAATCATTTGATACAAAGAAAAGAATATATATCCCTAAAGACGGTATTGTGGAAGTGACTCTGCCTCCATTTTCATCAATAGTAATAAAAAACATAATTAAATAACTAACAATTATAGAGAAAACTAAACTCAAAATCCGGGAATATTCAAGAAAACTTTGAATATTCTCGGATTTTAAAACACGTCCAATATTTATCGCTTTCGCAGGAATATCAAAATTCTTTACAATAGTTACAATATCTGGTCAATAAATTTTAATATTAAATTTTGGTGATTAAAAATGACTTTTGAAAATTTTAAAAAAATGTTTTTTATGAAGCTTCCGTCAGATGTCTCAAAAAAACAATTACGAAACGATATAATAAAAATAGCGTGGCCATCACTTGTTGAGTTAATACTTGTACAACTGTGTACAATTATCGATAATATGATGGTTGGAAATCTCGGTTCAACAGAATTGGCGAGCGTGGCTTACTGCACACAGCCAAAATTCCTTTTGCTGTGCACATTTATAGCCTTAAACGCTGGAACAACAGCCATAATAGCCCGATTTAAAGGAATGGGAGAACGTGAGAACGCTGTTATAGCTTTAAGACAAAGCATTCTTCTCTCGCTTTTTCTTTCTCTTATAATATCAATAATCGGATACATATTTTCTGAGGATATGGTAATATTTATGGGAGCGGAAACATCCCTCGCCGTCAAATATGGAACCGAATATATGCGTATTCAGATGCTGGGATTCGTTTTTAACGCCTTATGCCTTTCTATAACGGCGGGACTTCGTGGAATAGGACAGACAAAAGTTTCAATGTATTATAATATGGGCGCTAATATTATAAACGTAATATTCAATTACTGTCTTATATACGGAAATTTTGGATTCCCAAAATTAGGCGTGGCGGGAGCCTCGACGGCGACGGCAATAGGCCAGACAATCGCTTGTTTCGCGGCGTTTTTCACAATATTAAAAAAAGACTCTTATCTTCGTTATGAGATAAAAAAAGCTTTTAAAATAGACTTTAAAATGATAAAGAGAATTTTAAATATAGGAATACCGTCAATGTTTGAGCAATTTTTCCTTAGATTTGGACTTATAGTATATGCCCTTACGGTAAGTTCTCTTGGCGAGAAACCTTTTACGGCACATCAGATTTGCTTAAACATAATGGGGGTTTCTTTTATGAACGGTCAGGCTTTCGGAATTTCAGCCACATCCTTAATAGGTCAAAGCCTTGGGAAAAACCGCCCCGACATGGCGTATTCATACGCCTTTTTATGCAGAAAATACGGAATGTTCATATCAATAATACTTGGAATTTTCCTTCTTATATTCGCTTCTCCTATAATGGGTCTTTTCACAAAAGATGATTTCATAATCTCGGCAGGCGTAAGCGTAATGATATTTTTGGCTTTAAATCAGCCGTTTCAATCATCACAGCTTGTAATAAGTGGAGCGCTTCGAGGCGCGGGAGATACAGCTGTCGTCGCTGTTTCCACCCTTATCGGAGTCTTGTTAATTCGCCCCATAACAAGTATAATAGCAGTAAAATATCTCGGCCTATGGCTTCAGGGAGCATGGGCTTCCGTAGTGATTGATCAGATAATAAGGTGTATAATAGTCTTTTTAAGATTCGGAAGCGGAAAATGGACAAAAATAAAAGTATAAATTTTTATAAATATATTTTTTTCAGCCATGTTCAATATTTTTTTATGAAAAATAAATATTTATATGGTTTTTTAATAAAATATGTGATATACTAATATAAAGGAAATATAGTATAATTTAAAAGTAAAAATAATTTTAGCGAAAATATCAAAAAAATTGGTCTATATGTCCTTTTTTACCGGCTTAAACCGTATTTTTCCTAAAATTATTTTTATTGATTTTCTTTGCGCTGTGTTTTCCAAAAGATATAAAGTGTCACTGTTTAACCATAACACGATATTTAATAAGGAGATTTTTATGGATAACGAAGATAAGCACGCTTGCGAATGCGGCCACAACCATTCAGGAGAAGAACATGATTGTTGTTGCTCTGAACATGAACATCAGACAATGACTATTATAACCGATGAGAATGAGGAGCTTAAATGCTCCGTTTTAGGAACATTTGACGTTGACGATAAAGAATATATAGCGCTTCTGCCCATGGGAGAAGAAGAAGTTTTGATTTATCGTTTTATCATTCACGATGACGATGATTTTGAGCTTTCGAACATTGAAACGGATGATGAATTTGAAAAAGTCGAGGATGTATTTTTCGAGATATTCGGAGACGACGCTTTTGAGGATGACGAAGATTTTGATGAGGAGGATTTTGAATAATTTCCAGGCGTTTCTCAAAATTGATGCTTTGTGAACAATGTTTCTTTAAAATAGTAGCGTTATTTTAAAACTGATTTTATTATTCATTGTTTTTCACACCTATTTTGTTTTTCAAACATATTTTAAAGCGAAAGGAGGATTAATTATGCTTACAAATATTTTTTATTATGATTTTTATAAACCCTATATTTTTAAAAATGAGAAAATAGCGTCAAAACATCCCGTAAATTACCCTAAAACAGAAAACAGAAAAACATCCAACTTTTCCGGGCAAGCAGAGGAAAATAAAAACGAATATTCTTTTTTCTTAAACAAATCGTTTAAAAATGAAATAGTAAACTACGCGGAGACTATTTCCATTGATTTAAATTCCATAAAAAACTTGGCTAAAAATATAATAAATAAAACCGATTCATATTTTGATACAGTTAAAGAAAACTTAAAATCCGAGCTTAAGGAATTTAAGAAAAGATATAACACGTATACGGACTTTGCCGATAAAAATTATAAGCATAGTCCTCTTCTCTCAAACTTTTCCGACAGCCTTAAATATAGGGTTGAGTCAAATTATGAGCTTTTATCAAAATTCGGTATCTCATACGTCGGCGGCAATGTGGACGCGGATGAGAATCTTGAAAGTGAATACGGTAAACTTTTTTTTGATGAAAATTATTTTGACTCGTTGTCCACAAAAAATATTTCTGAAAACATTAAAGAATTGCGGGAGTTTTGTAAATCAATATATAATGACACTTGTGAAATAATGACTGTTCCGATGGAAGAGCATATGAATTTTAAAAACTTAAACTATTATTATAATTATATATTTTCAAACGAAAAACCTAATACTGTTAAAATTATAGAAACTGGTATGCTTGTTGATATAATACTATAATATATTATTGACAAACATATCAGAGTGAGGAAGCCTTTGAAATTATTAATGAAATCCCATATATTCAATAAAACAGGTTTGTGTTGAAAAATATCGGCACAAATCTATTTTATTGAGTATATTTCGTTTCAGTAATAGTTTACGCTGTAAAGGCTATAAAACGCTTTTAAAATTAATAAAATTGAGTTTATATATTAGACCTCTTCGGAAACTGTCGATTTGCCAGTTTCCGAAGAGGTCTATTGTAATAACGCTAAAATATAATTTAAAATTAAATATATAAATTGTGATATTTTACTATTGATGTAAAACAACTTATATGATATAATTTGTAAAAAGGCGAAGATGACAGTGTTATCTTCGCCTTTTTGCCGTGAGAAAACACGGTAAATACATAGACGTCTTTGTTTTACAGCGCTGATTATAGAGATTTTCTCTTAAAATAACGTGAGCTCAGCGATAATTTATAGTTATGTCAAACAACTTGAAAATAAGCAAAAAAGTTCTAAACTTCCTAAAACGCTCTTTGAGCGTAAAATCTTGAGGCTCCGCGGCAAACTCTAAAAAAAAGTTTGACAAAAACTTTCATACTAAACCTCGCTTTATTGTTATTTTTCATCAAACTCACATTAAAATATACAAAATCGCTATAATTTAAAAAACAGATACATTTATAACCTAAACAGCTATTTCACGACTCACAAAATCTTTAATATGAAATAATCTTCATTAATCGATATTTTCAAGTTTGGAGGAATATTTATGAAAAAATCATTAGTAGCGGCAGCGGCTTTATGCTGTATAAACAGCACCCCAATACACGCCGCCGATAATTTCGAGATTTTACAGAATAAAAATGACGGCGTTATTATGGGAGAATATTATTTGCCCACAAATATTAATACCGTTACATGGGGCAGGCTTCCCAACAAAGACACAAATCCTGTAATATCAATAAAATCAGGAAGTACTATAACCATCGATACATTATCTCATGAAGGACAGTTAGAGGATCAGGGTAAGGACCCATTAAAATATTTCAAGTCAAAAGGCGTACCTGAAAATCAAATTCTAAAAGATGGAATAGAAATAGCCTCTTCCGATAAACAGCATGATTTTGACGGCGACGGCCCTCATATGGTAACAGGACCCATATACATTGAGGACGCCGAACCTGGCGACGTTTTAAAAGTCGAGGTATTATCTTTGACTCCACGTGTCCCTTACGGGGTTATATCAAACCGTCATTATAAGGGAGTTCTCGCGAATGAGTTTCCTGAGAACGAGGGACGATTAGAAGACGCTAATAAAGAAAATCCAGAAAAATACAATAATGTTTCTATCTTTACACCTATAAGAAAAGAGGGAGAACAATATGTAGCCTATTTAAATGAAAACGGAAAAGAAATAACATTTCCTATAGCCCCTTTCCTCGGTATTATGGGAGTAGCCGCTAATTCCTCGGAAAGTCCAAGTTCAGTCCCGCCAACTCCTTTAGGCGGTAATCTCGATATTAACGAATTAGGAGTAGGCAGCACGCTGTATTTACCGATAGAGGTTAACGGAGCGTTATTCTTTACAGGGGACCCGCATTTCGCTCAGGGTGATGGAGAAGTCGCCCTCACCGCTTTGGAGGGTTCTCTGCGAGGAGATTTGAGGCTTACAGTCTTAAAAAAAGGCTCCTCTGAAATTCCAGGAAATTCCGATAAATTTGATATGGCGTTTGGGGAAACCGAGGATTACTGGATCCCTGTTGGTCTCAACGAGGATTTAGACGAGGCCATGAAACAGGCTGTAAGAGAATCTATCGATTTTCTTTCGGAACAGCTCGGCATTGATAGGAAAATCGCTTACGCCTATTTAAGCGGAGCGGCTGATTACGAAGTATCCCAAGCTGTAGATAAAACAAAAGGTATTCATGCCCTTATAACTAAAAAAGATTTTAAAGAATTTGTTGATTTTAATATTAAAGCCAATAAAAAAACCCTTCCGATATATATTAAAGCCGACGGCCTGTATGTTGATGCTAAAAACTTATTTGACGCCATGGGAGCCGAAATAAGTTATAACGAAAGCTTAAAAAGCTTAACAGCGGTATATAAAAATACAGCGTATACTTTTACTTTGGACTCAAATAAATATAAAAAAGGAACAGATACAAAAACTCTTGCGAAATCACCTTACGCTGAAAATAAAAAATTTTATATTCCGGCCAGTGCCGTTTTAAATGTGATGAACGTTCCCCTTAATTGGTCAACAGACGGCAATACTGTAATAGGAATTGTAGGATATTAAAACTTATGTCAAAAACTATTGATACTTTTGTTTCACAAAAACACCCATAATATAATAAATGAGAAATCTCCTTTGATTTCAGGGCGGAGGCTTATACTACCCGTTCAAATCATTAAATAAGTAGCCTCCGCTTAAAAAACATGGAACTTACCTAGGACGTATCCGAAAACTATCATAAGCTATCAGTTATATACGCGAAATATTCAAAAAATTATTAAAAAATAGACGAAAGCGGTTCAATTAAACATAAAAGCCTTTCTGTCTCGTTTTATTTTTTATAATTTTTCGCGCGTATTTTTGTTTTCATATACTCTCTAAATCATTTAAAATAATTTAACGGACAAAAGGCAAGTCCCTCATTAACAGAAAACTTGCCTTTCGCCCGTCAAAAAATACTCTATACTATAACATATCAGAAAAATAAAATATACTTTTTTCTTATAGAATTGCCGTAAAGTTTTGAAAATAGCGTAAACTTTTTTAATAATCAGAGTTTTATATAACTTTAATAATAAACATAAAGTTTTCAATACTCTCTGATTAGCTAAAAATTCTTTAACTTACAAACTCCAATATATAAATTCTTTTTCCTCAGCGTCATTCTGAGAGAAAATACCTTTTACGTCAATAAGAACATTTCCTCCCTCGCTTGAATATAATTTTTTTAACTCGTCAAGAGCAATTCTCTTATACTCATTATGAGGAACCGCCAAAACAACGCCGTCCACATTTTTCAAAAGTGAAAAATCCGTTAACTTAATTCCATAAAACCTCATAACATCTTCTTTATCGCAGACAGAATCACAGACCAAAACATCAACACCGTATTCTTTTAAACCGTTTATAATATCAACAACTTTTGTGTTTCTTATATCAGGACAATTTTCTTTAAAAGTAATTCCTAATACAGCGACTTTCGCTCCCTTAACTTTTTTGTCGGCGATAATAAGCTTTTTAATAATAGACGCCACAACGAAATCAGACATAGAATCGTTTATTTTTCTTCCAGACATAATAATTTCTGAATGATAACCCAGTTCCTCCGCTTTATAAATAAAATAATATGGATCTACGCCTATACAGTGCCCCCCGACAAGACCAGGATAAAAATCCAGAGCGTTCCACTTTGTTTTCATAGCGGCGATAACCTCATTTGTGTTAATATCCATGCTGTGGAAAACCATAGCGAGTTCATTCATAAAAGCGATGTTTATATCTCTTTGAGAGTTTTCAACAACCTTGGCGGCCTCGGCTACTCTTATAGTGCTCGCTCGGTACACTCCAGCGTCCACAACAAGCTCATAAATCCCCGCCACGGCTTCAAGAGTCTCTTTGTCGCACGCGGAAACAATTTTCTTAATAGTTCTCACCGTATGTATTTTATCAGAAGGGTTAATCCTCTCAGGTGAATATCCTATTTTAAAATCAACCCCGCATTTAAGTCCTGAAGTCTCCTCAAGAACAGGGACACAAATCTCCTCCGTTGTGCCTGGATACACAGTTGACTCATATACCACTATAGAATCCCTTTTTAAATGTCTTCCCACAATCTCGGAAACATTTATTATAGAACGCAAATCAGGGGTTTTATCAATTTTAATTGGAGTAGGCACGGCAATTATAAAAAAATCAGCTCGGTCAAGCTCTTTCTCATCGCACACAAAATCAACTTTACAGTTTAAAAGAGCCTCTTGTCCAACCTCGTTTGTGGCGTCGATACCTTTTTTATATTTCTCAATTTTGTTAGAATTTATGTCAAATCCTATGACATTGACTTTTTTTGAAAACTCAACCGCGATGGGCAACCCTACATATCCAAGTCCTACGACGGCAACGCTCTTTTTTCCCGAAACAATATCATCATATATCATAAAGTTAAACACCCCTTATTTGACAAAATTATTCTTCACTTGTTCCAGCGTCTCAGATACATTCCCTCCTAATCTCCATACGCATACATCACTGTATCCCTGTTCTTTAGCGGTTTTTATCCATAAATCAAGAGTTACGTTATCGGCGTACCAAACCGTGTGTTCACCTCCGTTTTCATCAGTATAATAAAAATAAAGACATCCACTTTTATCGTCTCTGGCTGGAAGACATTTATATACACTTATAATGTCAAGTGCCTCCGACTCGGTAATACCCTTTGTTTCCGTCCCGTTTTGCCAGTCAAACCCGCCTGTTGAGAAAGCGATCCACTTTTTCCCCGGAATATTATTTATTTTCTCGGAAAGCTGTTTTATAAAATCCATGTCCGCTTTCGGGCCAGGTTCGGTAGAAAGTCCATATAGATTATACGCCATCATAACATACTCAGGCCCATCAGGAAGATTATATCTGTCAATAGGAGCTTTCGGCTCAAGAATAACTCTTAAATTAAGCTTTTTCTCATTACACTTATTATTAAGCTCTCCGCAAAAAGAAACAAAATCAGGCCATGTTTTTTCATCAACCTTCTCATAATCAATCTCTATTCCAAAATAACCGTTGCTTACTGCGTAAGAAATCAAAGCTTCTATATGTTTTGCCCTCTCTGATGGACTGTTTAAAAGTTTTCTTACAATATTAGCGTCCTTTTGAATAATATCGCCTTTTTCATCAATAACGTCATTAACGAAAGAAATATATCGGTTTATATTATTTTTATTTGTTATATTTGAGACTTCGCCATTTTTTGCGGAAATTTCCTCAGGAATATATAAAGAACCATCGTTTTTAAAATACACGGCAAACATTGAGACAGAAGTAATCTTGTCCGCGGTTTTGGAAAGTTCTTTAATTCCCTTGTCCATATCCCAATATGAAATCCATGCCGAAAGTTCTCCGTCTTCATCACCGTTCATGTCTGAATTAGTATTACGAGTACTGGCGTTTGTATCAGAAGAGCAAGACGATAAACTAAAAATACACATTATTATAAGAATAAAACAAATTCTCTTTTTTATTTTCACAAATTATACCCCCTTAACATTTATTTTTTATCATAACAATCTCTACTAATCTCTGTTAGACATGTTCAATAACCTATATGATACTGACTGGATAAAATATTTCTCTATCCAAATGAAATCTGATTTTCGCGGTAATACCTGAAAAGCGTATCTCAAGAAAATCATTCAAAGTATGGCTAAAAAATCTCTGCCAAGCAATATCACTTATATTATTAAACATATAGGATAAAATGATTCCTTATTATTTTAATCTCGTGTCTTTGATTAGTATTAAACATCGGAAAAAGTTAATATTAAAGAGTCTCAATAAACCAGTCAAGAACTTTCTCAAAATTTTCGCTAATGTAATTATTAACCTTTTCCTGTCCCGAAAGGCGGGTATCGAAAATAATATTCTCACTGTCGTCTATATCAGCTATAAATAAATCCTCAAAAACAGCGTCATAAACATTGTCCCGTTCATTAAGCTCACTTCTTTCCGCTCCTAATTCAATATGTCCTTTTAGTATTCCTCCTCCGAGCTTAATGTCACCGTCAACAATAACATTATCTACAGTAAGAGACATCGTGTCGCCTTTAATTTTAACATTTATAAGTCTTTCTCCAATGTCGTTTACACTGAAATCAGGGACATACTCCTCTGAACCTTCCTCAACGGACCTGGCATTCTTCTCAGCGTCCTGTCTTCTTTTCAGTTCTTCTGTCGCGGCGTCCTCATCATCTTTATATAAAACTTTATCAACTTCTAATTTCTGCTCCTCAACCTTAGCTGATTTTCTCATTTCATCATCTGATACAGGCTCAGGCTTATCAACGGTTTCCCTTAAATCAAATTTTTTAATCTCTCTAGTATTTCCGTTGTCCCTCCTCTCGATATGAATAACATTATCTTTAAGCCTTAAAGATATATAATTCCGCTTTTCTTCATCAGCTCTCATATAAACTGTTTGCTGGCCTAAAACATTTCCCTTCAATACGGCTGAAAACTCAAAATCTGAATAATCGCCGCTTTCCTTTAATCTTATTAAACCCTCCTCATTAGGCGGCGAGGTCAATATGATATTGTTTTTCTCAAATTCGGAAGCCCCTTTCTCTATTTCCCATTTATCCGCTTTTTCTTTGTCTCCCGTAACAAAACTCATATCAAATCCCGTATCATCTCTCACTCTCATAAGAAGATGATTTGTCTGCCAATATGGCAAAACCTGCATACGAGTAAGATTATATATATCGTTGTTTCTCGTACTTACGCTTTCGCCCTCTCGCGTATACATAATATCAAACAATTTTTTTGCCTCTCTGAAATTAACATTTCTGACAATCTCATTTGAGTCGTTGTCAAGACCGTTAGCGTGCATAATCATATACACTTTAGGAACTATACCCAAATTATCTTTATAAAGTTCGTCCATTCTGTTATAATCCCATACAAGACGTTCTTCCATTTGGCCGCGGTTCTCTATGCTTATGCGGTCTTTATCTCTTATAAAATCCATAAGATAGTGATTATAATCGTCTTCCATAAACTCGGCTATTTCATTAAATTGGTCCTGGTCAATTTCCCCAACAAAATTACCGTATCTGTCAAAAACATTAATATACTGAAATCTATATCCGTTTGTACCAAGTTCCCAAAAAGAATTTTCAAGCATATCTTTTAAGTCATCAGGCTGTAAAAATTTAGAGTCCTTTTTTATAAATTTTTCGGCATATGTCATCATACTCGCCTTAAAATTAAATTTCTCCAAAATAGGCTGGGCAAAAAGACTTGAATCCCTTCTTCCATCCTCAAAAACAAGATACAGCGCCTTTTCCGGCAGTTTTTTGCCATTTTTATAATAATCCGTTATATCCTGCCTGCTTATCGTGACATATCCTGAGTCTTTAAGAGCCTTTAAATGCTTCTCAAGCATATCATCGTCAATAAGAGTTGATTTCCTCGTTCTGTCAACGCCGAAATATGATAAAGTAATAAAACCATTGTCATAGGCGTACTCACTCTTTGAAACAGGAACATACTCTGTCCAGTCAAAAACAACTATAAGAATAACCGCAAGCAGAAAAATGAGAATCCCGCCCTGTAAAACAGAACGAAAAGCTTTTTTAATATTTTTTCGTTTAAACTTGGGAGAAACTTTATAACCCAGGGAACTTATCCCGTTTTCATCAATATCTTTTTTGGCGGTATAATCAATATCGTTCTCAAAAATTCTCCCGTTAATTTCGTCAGCGGCTTTTTCGAAACTTTCCGTTGTATGTAAATTTTTCTCTATATTCTCAAGATTTTCCTCATTCTCATTAAAAATATTCTCATAAGGGGAATTTTCAAAATCATCACTATGTAAGCCGTTGTAAAAGTCGTCCTCTCTTTGGCTCATACATGCCCCCCCTTTTTTCTGCGCCTTAATTTTCTTTCTTCCTTTTTACGCTGCGCCTCAATATCCTGCGGCGTCATTCTTGTCCCCCACGTTGATTTCCAAAAAGTAAACCACGCCACAGGCATTTGCCATAAAAGAACGCATTCATAAAACAAACAGAAAAGCATTCCGTAAAACCAAAGACTGCTTCTCTTAAAAAACAAATCCGCGAAACTCATAAGAAAAGCCATGAGAAGCAATCCTAAAAGAAATGTTGTCGGGAAAATACTGTTTATGATAGGAACATAAATAAAATTATAAATAACGACTATAGGAGCGGCGATTGGAACTAAAAGCCCCATATAGAAAAACAAAGACATAAAAGGCTCCTTTTTCCAAATATAGCTTCCAGCTATAAGAGACTCTCGAAGCCATGACCTTTTCCACCTCATCTGCTGTTTGAGGAACTGGTCATATTTTATAGGCACGATTGTGGAACATAAAGCGGTATCTTGATAGCTTGTTCTGTGGGTTTTCAAAATAAAATTCGTGAGACTTCTGTCGTCTCCGAAAGTCGCCGGATGTCCCAAAAATTTCTGATTAAGCCAATCGTCAAGATTTTTAAGAACAAGGTCTTTTCGATAACAGGAAATAGGCCCAGAAAGGCAGGTTGCGCAGTCAAAATAAGCTTCCGCCGCTTTCATAACGCGAAAAGCCACATAATATCTCACAGTCTGCATTTTGGTAAGTCCGTTGGTATATTTGTTCTCAACATCGGTTCTTCCCGTAACTCCGCCCATTTTAGGGTCTTGAAAAGGCTGTACAAGATTTCTTATGGCTACCGGCTCTAAAAAGCTGTCCGAATCCACAAATACTATAAGCTCATGTTTAGCCATCTTCGCGCCGATGGCCAAAGCGTCCCTCTTGCCTTTATTCTGAGGCTGTTTAAAACATTTAACCCTGTCTTTTGTGTTATACAGTTCTCCCTCTCTGTGAATACGCTCAACAGTTTCTTTTATTACCTTATATGAATTGTCGTTAGAACAATCGTCGATTACAATAACCTCGAGCTTATCAATAGGATAATCCTGATTTATACAGCTTATAATGGTTCTGGAAATCCATTGCTCCTCATTAAAACAAGGTATAATCACCGTAACCCCTGGAGTAAACTCAGGATTTATTGGAACCGGTCTGTAGAGAAACCCAAATAAATATCTTGAGAGCAAAAAACTCGCCGCGACAATACTGTACAAATACAGCATCTTATTATATTTAAAGTAAACTACACTTTCAGCGCGCATAAGCACAACGAGAAGAACAACTATAAACATAAACAAACTGGCGATACTTAAAGAATAAAATCCTCTTCTTCGTCTTATATGCTTTTCAAGATTCTCCGTAAATTTAATTCCTACAATTTTAATATTACCCTCGTCATCTTTCTCAGCTATTCTTACCACTTCCGCCTTAATTTTTATCTTCGACTCAAACCCCTCGGGCATAGTCCCTGGTTTTATGTTGAACTTTATTTTAATAGTATCTCCTATATCGGCGTTAAATCCTTTGTCCTTAACTTCCATAAGCATACCTGTAGTGGAAATATCAACTGAGCTCGCGTTAAAAAATCCCCCTCCCTTTTCGCTGTCTTTTATCTTAACGTCGTATTTGGCGATATATCTTAAATTATAGTTGCCCATATCCTTAATATACTCGCCGTCACTCTCAACCGCTGAACGTCGGTCAAACTTTGTCCTGATATTTTCCTTATCCTTTACATAAGTCAAAAGACGGCGGTCTTCTTTTGTAACCATTAAAATATCCTTGGGTTCATCTTTTTTGACTTTAAAAACAGACATCCTATACCCCCGTTCAATTACCTGTATAATAAAAAACGCTGATTATGGCGATTAGTAAAATTCTCAGAGCGAAACAATAAAAAAATTCTTTATATATCAGGTTTTATTAAATATTTGCCTGTTAATTCTTTTATTGTTTCGCTATAATTCATAAAATCAATATTTTCTGTATTTAAAAACTAAAATACGCTCTGATTTTAATTGATATAATCTGAAATCTTTCCGAAAGAAAATCCTTTTGCCTTTAGCTGGTCGATTAAATCCTCTATAATCTCATAGCCTTTAGCATCGTCAAGCATATGGAGAATAATAACCGTACCGCTTTCCGTTCTTGAAAGAATGTCGCTCTTAATGCTTTCAGCGCTGAGCCCCGCTTCCCAGTCATGGGAGCTTACATCCGCCGATAAAATCGCCCAGTACCCCATAGCCTTTACAGCCCTGAGACTGTCAACATCCTCATAAAGCCTTGGCGGACGCATATACAATTCAGGACACCTTTGAATGGCCTCCGTAATAACTTTATGAGCCTTATAAAGGTCTTTCTGAAGCTGTTCTTTAGTAAGTGTGATAATATCCGTGTGAGAATAGGTATGGCTTGCTATGTCATGCCCGCCCTCTGAAATGGCTTTCGCGAGATTAACATTGTTCTCAACTCCGGCGGCTCGAAGGAAAAATGACGCTTTAACCCCCTTTTCCTCAAGAATATCAAGTATTTTGGTAACAACTTTGTCCCCGCCCCAGTCATCAAAAGTAATAAATACTTTATTCTCGTTATTAGGAATACTCTCAATGAACTTCGGAGGAGTGTCAGGAAGACGATAATTAATTTTAATGGCTCCGCTTCCCTCTATATCCTCAAACTTCTTAACCGGATACTGTCCGTTATATAAATCTGAAACCGTTGTAAAATCATATCCTATATCTCTCACAAAATCGGCGATTCTCGGAATAGAGTCGATAACCGCTGGATTTGTGTCGGCGTTTAATAAAATAATCTCGCCTCTTGTTATTTTCTTCTCAATGTATTCCATAATCTCATCGGCGCTTATCATTCTTCTGTCAAGAGGGTTTTTACTGTAAGTAACAACCTTTTTGTTAAGAACCGAAGCCGCTTTTAATAATTTATCATTATATTTCCCAAAAGAAGGCCTTATATAATTAAACTCAATATCGGCGACGTTTCTCAAATCATCAATACCTTTTCTCACATCGTTATACGCCGTCGAATAATCAGCGTCATCGGCTCCCGCTCTCGACGATGTGTTAAGTCCTATTTCGTGGCCTTTCTCCTTTATCTTTACGATAAGAGCCGAATTTTCGGAAATCTTAGCCGTTGGTATAAAAAACGTAGCTTTAATATTTGATTTTTCCAAAGCGTTTAAAATACCCACGACCATTTTCTCATCTCCTAACCCGTCAAAAGTCAGGGAAACTTTTTTAGCTGTGGTTCTGGCGTATGAAAACACTTCTTTGCTATACTCAACATCAGGCTCCTCCACAAACTGAACTTTCTCTTCGGCCCTGCTCGTTTTTTCTTTTTTCGAAGAACTGTCTTTCTCTTCCTTTTTCGTTACTTTAACAGCACCCTCCACATATTTCGGACTATTATAAAGATACTCGAACGTAACAAGTTTAAACCCTTTTTTGTCAAGCCCGTCGTTTATAAGACCAATAGCTTTTATAACCTCCTCATTTGTGTCGGCGTTTAAAATAATAATATCCCCTCTTCTTATTTTCTCAACGACAAGAGCCGAAATATCAGAAGCTGAAATCATGTTTTTATCAAGGGGATTATTGCTGTAAGTCATCGCTATTTGATTTGTGTGTTTTGAGATAGAAGATATAAAAGCGTTGGTTTTTCCGTTTTTAGGCCTTATATATTTTGGTACAAACCCAAAATTATTTTTAAACAGCTCATTAGCGTCTTTAACCTCCGAATAAGTTTCGTCAAAACTCATCATATCAATATTTGAACCTGTCATAAGACCGCTTCCTATAGTATGCCCTCTCTCAATAATTTTCTTTATAAGTTCAGGATTTCTCAAGGCTTCATCTCCCGAAACGAAGAACATGGCTTTTATACTTTTAAAGTCAAGAGCGTCTAAAATGCCTGTCACCATTTTTTCGTCACCCAACCCGTCGAAAGTCAGAGAAGCTATATTCTCCGCGGAATTAACTCTTCTTAAAATATCATCCCGTCGCCCGTCCACGCTGTCAAAATTATAATTCTCAACCAAATTAGGAGAGTGAAGCTGTTCAAGCTCTTTAATAGAAATAAAATTAAGCCCGAATTTCTTTGAGCTTTCCGAGAGAAGAGAAAACATCTGATAGAGATTTTCCGTTTTTGAGGCGTTTACCGAGATAATAGAACCTCTTTTTGTATATTTTACAAACCTGTCGGCTTTTTCCCCTGTTTTAATAGTATCGGCGTCAATTTTAACGGTAAAAGGCACGGCGGCTTTAAGGTCAGCGGAATAAGCGGCTTTAAGAACCTCAGAGCTGTATGAGCCGTTAATCCTGAAGTATATGGGAGTGTATCCCGACGAGTTCTCGATCAACTCATTTGTCATGGAAAACTCTTTGATCATCTCATCAATAGATAATTTATTAAAATCATTATTATCTTTTAACGCGGCGTTACCAATAAAATGCCCCCTGTTTAATATAATCTTAGGAAGTTCCGGTTCCTCGTAAACTCTTGAGCCTTTAATAAAAAACGTAGCCTTAAAAGAGTTTCTGTCAAGAATATCCATAATTTCATTGGCGACCTCAATACTGGGCACATCGTCAATAGTAAGAGCGCATACTTTATTTGAGGTAATAATGTTAGAAATCACATACGCTTCCCCGTCCTTTTGGGAAAAAGCCATATTCCCGTTTTCAGAGTCTCTTTCCCTTAAAGGAGTACTGTAGCTAAATTCCTCATAGGCATACCTGTCCTTGATACTTAAATAAACAGCGGTCGCGATTATTAAAAAGGCTATCAAAATAGTTCCTATAATATAAATTTTTTTCATAGCTCATACTCCCCAATCAAAAAACTCATTATAACTTGAATATACAGCGATTCACAAAACTTTCAGCTCGAAACAATAAAATAATTTCTCCATTATCAGATTTATTAAACCTCGTTTGTTATTTTACCGTCTCGCTATATGTAACAGGCGGTTAAACACCGCCCTGTATATTTTTCAAAATATAACAAATCCAAAACATGAACCTTAAAAAACATACCCGCCGATTAACCCTTAAATTTCTCTTTTATCTCATCATAAGCCTTATGACTTCCTATGTCAAAACATTCCCCGTCAGTAATCTCATAGGCGAATAAATCTTTTTCTTTAAAAAGCCATTGAATAAAATATCCCGGAGCGTCTAATTTATTTCCCTGCCCCGCGTATTTCTCAAACAATGGAAGCGTTTCCTTTTTATAGATATAGGTAGCGTAAACAACCTTGTTTGATTTAGGATTTTCCTTTTTTTCCTCAAACTCAATAACTTTTCCGTTTTCATCTGTAAGAGCGACGCCAAAATGCTTAAGCATTTCCCTGTCCTCAAATTCCTTTATACAAACGCAGTCATGCCCTATTCTTTTAAAATAATTATAGTAATCGGACAATTTATACGTAAAGAAATTATCACCCGCTATAACCATTAAATCGTCGTCAATATTTTTTTCTTTTATAGTAAATAAAATATCTCCTATAGCGCCCTTTCTCGTTTCCTCCGTTGTCGTTCCGTCGTTAATAACGGTAATTTTCTTTGTGTTTTTTCTTTCTTCCGCCCATTTTTCAAAATTGTCAAAAAATTTATGATTTGAGACCACAAATATTTCGTCAATCTCCTTAACCGTGTTAATCTCGTCGGTAATATAGTCGATAATCGGTTTGCCGCCCACGGGAAGCAAGGCTTTCGGAATATTTAGCGTCAGTGGGTATAATCTTGTCGCGTATCCCGCGACCAATATAATAGCTTTCATATTTTTCACCAAAATGTCAAATTTTTATTTTGACATACGGGCATAACAAGTATACCCGCCTTTCCTTTCTTTAAATTTTATTGTTATCTTTAATTATTAGACACACTCGTCGATTAAAATCCTACAAAATATATATCTTCACTTAAACGGCAAGAATTTAATCCACCGTCAGTAAAAATAACGCTAAAATTAAAGCTCTTACCGCAAATATACTAAATTTATGACATAAGCGTGTCAGTAAAATGTATTCTTTAAATATATTATACAAAAAAACACATAAATTTGCAATTAAAAATAATATTTAATATAATACAAAAAAAACAATTATTTGTTAAAATTAAACAAAAAAATTTTATAAACAATTATAGGCAATAAACTAAAAAAACTCTTCTATTTTTTATAATTTTTATGGTATACTTTAGATTTAAAATACGGTTTACGGTAATTCGCGAAATTTTTTGGAAAAAACAATAAAATAATTCCTTGAATTATCAGATTTTATTAAAGCCTGCCTGTTCATTATTTTATTGTTTTCATATAAATAAAAAAATAATTTTTGATTGCTCGATATTTCCATAAATAATTTTAAAATTTCGGAATAAACTATTGAATGTAAATCAAAGATATATTATAATTAGTTTATAAGAATTATCCCTGCGGTGTTCGTTTACCTTTTATTTTGAACCTACATTATTAATACGGGATTCCTTTAAATAAAGATTATGTCAGGCCTCAAGCTAATTCCCTTTGGGCAGAGGAAGACAGAGGCTTTATCGCGGAAACCCACTTGACACTTAATAGGTGTCAAAATTAGGGACCGGCATCATGGGGATTTTACTTTTTAATCATTTCAATAAACTCATCCTCCGTAATTATTTTAACGCCAAATTCTTTGGCTTTTTTATTTTTGGAGGATTCTGAAAAAATATCGTTGTTTATAAGATAACTCGTTTTTTTACTGACGCTTGAGCTTACTTTTCCCCCGAAGCCCTCTATTTCCTTTTGAAGCTCCTTTCTGTTTTTATACTTAAAAACGTCTCCCGTAACCACAAAAGTTTTCCCCTCAAATATAAGTTTTGTGTCATCTTTTGACCCCTCGTTTAAAATTATAAAAGAAAGAGCGTTTTTAGCGAGAGATACATTTTCCTCATTTTCAAAATATTTTTTAACACAATGAGCGATAACCTCTCCAAAGCCTGAAATCTCAACAAGTGAATCTATATCGGCGTTTATAATTTGGTCAAAATCATAATCAAACTTTTTACATAATAGTTTGGCGTTGCTAAGTCCCACGTTATTTATCCCAAGCCCATAGATGAAGTTCTCAAGATTGGCGTTTTTTGACCTCTCAACGGCGTTTATAAGCTTTGTATAAGACTTTTCACCGAATCCGTCTAACTCTATAATATCGTCCTTAAAATTCTCAAGACGATAAAGGTCGGTATAATTTTTTATAAATCCCTCTTGTACAAATTTCTCAACCGTCGCCTCGGAAAGTCCCTCTATATTGAGAGCGTCCCTTGATGAATAATGGACTATTTCCAAAACCGCCTGGGCCTCACAGTTAGGATTTGTACATTTTAGAGCTTTCCCGTCTCTCATTTTAACAATTTCCGTTTCCCCTCCGCATACAGCGCATTTCTCAGGTACATGAAATTTTCCGCTTCTTGTAATATTCTCAGCGACCTGCGGAATAATCATATTGGCTTTATAAACGGTTATTTTATCTCCTATTCCAAGCTCAAGATTCTCAACAATACTCAAATTGTGAAGGCTCGCTTTATTAACCGTCGTACCCTCAAGCTCCACAGGCTCAAAAACAGCGATTGGGTTAATAAGCCCCGTTCTTGACGTGTTCCAAATTATATCCGTTAAAATCGTCTCCGCCGTCTCGTCTTTCCATTTAAACGCCATGGAATCCCTCGGAAACTTCGCCGTCGATCCCAACTCATCGCTTAAACTTATACTATCGTAAGTAAGGACAAGCCCGTCTGAGGCGAATTTGTTTCCGTTTATCTCATCTCTAAATTTATCCACCATTTCCTCAATATCGTCCGCCGTGACGATTTTGCTTTCAACAGTATCAAAGCCAAGACTCGAAAGCCATTTCATCTTATCATACTTAGAATCGTTATCCGGTGTATCTACAGATGAGACAAGAGAAAAAGCCTCAAAACAAACGTTTCTTTTTGCGGCCACCTCACTGTTAAGCTGACGCACGGTTCCGCTGCATAAATTTCTCGGGTTTTTATACTTTTCGTTTTCTGAAAGAGTCTCGTTTATTTTCTCAAAGTCCTTAAAGGAAATAACCGCTTCTCCTCTTATAACAAGTTCTCCCGTATAATTAATTTTAAGAGGGATATTTTTAAAAACTTTAGCGTTATGGGTAATATCCTCCCCAACCTCACCGTTGCCTCTTGTAAGAGCTTGTGAAAGTTCCCCTCCACGATATTTCAAAACAATGGTAAGCCCGTCAAGCTTCCACGATAAAATACCTTTGTTCTCTCCCAAAAAATCTTTAAGCTTAGCCGTATCTTTCGTCTTGTCCAAAGAAAGCATTTTTGATTCATGCCTTACTTTTTTTAAATCGCTTAAAACCTCATACCCAACCTTAACCGTAGGACTGTCCGATAAAACTGTTCCCGTCTCTTTCTCAAGTAAAACAAGTTCATCATAAAGCTTGTCATATTCCATATCCGACATAACGCTTGTGTCATTTTGATAATAGCTTTTTGAGGCCTCATTAAGAAGTTTCGTAAGCTCTCTCATTCTGCGCAAAAAAATTCCTCCCAAAATAAATTATTTGTCCCTTTTTTATTAAACCTGTTCAAACCCCTGTAGCGAACCAATAAAAGAATGAACAAATTTAGGTACTTCTTTTACTGGCTCTCGCTAAAAATTTTATAAATCGTCGTAATATAGTCAAAGAACTAAAAACAAACAAGTTCAGCGGATGAAAATCCTTTTTTCGGTATTAGAGTTGGCCAGCATAGACCAAAGCTTGCCTCTCCCTCCTCCGCATAGACAAAAATAATTTTCATCTCTTCTCTTTTTGCTTTTCTCAATTCTTTGATTATAGACTTTTTTCAACCCCGTCTAATTACAGCAATTCTATAACGAGAAAAAATATTTTATTAATGGACGGCATTTTGCTCCGTGAAAACCCCTTGTTCTTTTTTGCGCTATTTAGCGAAAGACGTTTTGTTTTTTAAACACTGAAAACGTTAAGAAACGCTAAATAAAATATTTTTTCTTACATTACCCAAACCGCGGTAAGGTTTTGAAAGAAGTTTAATAACTAAAAATTGCCATAAACACCTTTAATCAGTGTCCCCTATATAATCCTTATTATTCAATAAAAGCTTCACTTTCTGATATATCCTGATATTTTGTCCGGACTTCCCTTAATATCAATAAGCTCTTTAACGGTCACAAACTGATACCCTTTCTCGGCAAGCTCCGGAACAACTCTTTCAACGGCTTCAACTGTAGTATCGTATAAATCATGCATAAGAATAATATCACCGTTCTCCGCGTTTTCCATAATTCTTTTATAAATAGTGTCAGAATCTCTCGTTTTCCAGTCATAAGTATCAAGAGCCCAGTTAAACCAGTCTATTTTTGACGCTTCCTTAATCTCATGATTTAGCGAACCGTATGGCGGTCGTCCCACTCTCGCGTAATCTCCCGTCGCCTCAAAAACAATATTGGATGTTTTGTTAATCTCTGTTTTAGCCTCGTCAAGAGTAAGTTTCGTAAGCATACTGTGAGAATAAGAATGATTTCCTATTTGACAATTTAAGTTATACGCTCTTTTCAAAATATCTTTATTTTTCTCCGCCCTGCTTCCAACAACAAAAAAAGTCGCTCTGGCGTCATATTTCTCAAGAATATCAAGAAGCCTTTCCGTTGTTTCCTTTTTAGGTCCATCATCAAAAGTTAAAGCGATAATAGGTCTGTTTTTATCAATCTCTTTCATCGTTCTTTTAGCTTCGACATTTTCTCTCGAAGCCTCAGACGTATAATTATTTATTTTAATCGCTGAGACAAAAAACTCGTCAAATTTCTTACTTCCAAAGTCTGTAATAACAGCGTAATTCCCAATATCCCTGCGAATATATCTCGAAACAGACGAGTATGGAATACTTATATCTCTTGTATATATTTTTAATTTAAGATTTTCCCCGCTGAATTTAAAATCATGGCAAAGCTCATCGCTGTTAAGCTTTTCTTTTACAGCATCAGTAAAATTTTCTTCCCCATAAGCGGAAATAAAGGCTTGTTTAATTTTTTCTCTTATAACGTTTATGTACTCGTTTTCAAAAATAAGTTCAGCGGAATCAAAAATTCTCTCGTCACTTAAAACGCTTACAATTTCCTCTGCCCTCTTGTTTATGTACATTTCATCATCTAAGTTATAATAAACATCAAAACCTATAACTTTGCCTAGATCCTCAGGATTTATAAAATACTCATTGTCAATAATATAAACAACTCCCTGAAAACTTTTATTTCCCATATTAAAAATCATAGACTTCTCAGTATACCCTGCGGTATTTTCCTCTATCCGCAAAAACTTTGGTTCTCCCAAGTATTTACGGCCTTTCTCAATAACAAATTTATCGTTGTCAAATTTAAAATTAAATTGCCCAGACGAACCGCTCAAAATTACGGCCATATCTTTAATCGAAACACATTTTTTCCCGTCAATATCAAAAAGAACCATATTCTCGCTTTTTGCCCCGTAAAATATAACTGAGTTAACTTTTTCGGCGGATTTAGCGAAAGCTATAAAACAACACGCCAAAACAAATATTATCGTAACGGTGGCAAATATCATTCTTCTAAGCATTTTCCACACTCCTCTCAAAAAACGCTTTAGCTTCCATAAAAAAATTCTATTCTTAAAATTAAAATTTATTATCTAATTTCGGTTTACTTTAAAAACTATTTTTATAATACTGTAAATATCTTAAACAGCCGTTATATATTTTTTCAAATATTTTTTATATATAACAATATGTAACATCGACGCAATATACCATAAGACACATTACTAATATTTAAAACATATAATAAATAAAAACTTCGTCATCAAACTAAATTTAATTATTCTGTAAGATATATATATTATAACACTTTCAAATAATTTATGTATAGTAAATTTAAAAAAACTAAGATAAGAAATATTTGTAAAATCAAGTAAAAATTGCCGTTTTCCTTATATCTGAATAAAAACCCCTTAACGTATATAGACACTTACGTTAAAAGGTCTTTATTATCTTTAGAGCGTATCTAAAAATTAAAATATACACAAAAAAATATAAAAAATGAAACAAATTTGAGGCGTTTTCTTTTATATTTTATAATTTTTTTGGATATTTAGGTTTCGAGAAAATAAAAATAAATTTTGAAAAAATAAGATTCTATATGCTTTTAACAGCCGGCAAGAGTTTTTAGATACGCTCTGATTAATTTTTTACTTATCCGCCAATTTCTCAAATCTTTCCGCCTCTTTTATAACATCATCCCTGTCAACCTCTTCAATCGCTGGAAGACTGTCAAGATTTGAAAATCCGAAATATTTTAAGAACTCGTCAGTAGTTCCGAAAAGTATAGGCTTCCCCGGAGCGTCGAGCCTGCCTTTTTCGCAAACAAGATTGCATTCTATAAGCTTATTCACCGCCCTGTCGGAATTAACTCCCCGTATTTCCTCGATATTGCCCCTTGTGACAGGCTGTTTATAGGCTATAATAGCTAGAGTTTCCAATACCGATGGCGTAAGCCTCTTTTTCCTCGGAGCGTCGTAAATATTTTTAATATTTTTAAAATACTCAATATTAGTACACATTTGAAAAGATTCTCCTGCCTCTATAATTAAAACGCCTCTTTTCTCAGACTTATATTTCTCAATAAGACCTCTTGTAAGCTTTATGGCCTCGGAAATATCAACACCTACCGCCATCGAAATATCTTTAAAAGAAACCGCTTCCCCCGCGGCGAATAAAACAGCCTCAATAATCGCTTCCTTTTCGTTTATTATCATAAAAACACCCTTTTATATTTCTTACTATATATGTAATACTTTAATATCCAATAACATCTATAAGGGACTTATTTTAACCGGCATAGTAAGCCTCCCGCCTCAAAAGAACTCGGACTTACTAAATTTGTACTAGGGTGTATCTGAAAACTATCATAAGCTATCAGTTATATACGCGAAATATCCAAAAAATTATTAAAAAATAAACGAAAACGGTTCAATTAAACAGAAAAGCCTTTCTGTTTCGTTTTATTTTTTATAATTTTTAGCGCGTATTTTAGTTTTCAGATACTCTCTAATCGGTTAGTTCAAGCTTCCGCTGAATACAAAGGCATTGTTACGCTATAGATTATGAACATTTTTGATAATCAGAAATACAAATAAGTCTTGACCTCGCTAAAAACTACCTTAAACAGCCGAGATAAAAATATCGTCAAAATTATTATTCTGCCTCACAAAAACTTTTTTTATTTTTATAAGCTCTAAAACAGCGAGAAAAGTAACAACAACCTCCGACCTTGAAACATTCTTTTTAAAAACTTCGGTAAATATTATTTCCCTTTTTAAAAACAATAAATCCGAAATATACTGAATTTTATCCTCAACAGTAAATAAATCCCTGCCAACTGAATTAAATCCTCCTCTGATTTTATCCCTTTTTATATCCTGCCTTTTAATCACGTCTCGAAAAGCCTGATAAAGCATCTCGAGATCAACGCCGTCGAGAATTTCCGAAATCTTCATAGGCATTGATTTTCTCACCTTTGATATTATACCATAATCAGGAGTTTTAAAAAGATATGTCTCGGCTGATTCTTGTCTTTCATAAAAAATTTCCGCCGCCCTTTTCGCTTTTTTATATTCGATAATTCTTCTGACAAGTTCCTCTCTTGGGTCTGTTCCGTCGTCTTCCTCAGCCGACACCGTTTTCGGCAAAAGCATATTGGATTTGATCTCAATAAGAGTGGCGGCCATTACAAGAAACTCACTCATATTCTCCATATCCCTGTTTGAGAAATCAGAAATATACGACATATACTGCTCTGTAATCTCACCTATAGGAATATCGTAAATATCAATTTTATTTTTCTCAATTAAATGTAAAAGAAGCTCCATCGGACCCTCGAAAGCCTCAAGCTTAAACTCAATATCCATATTAAATATCTCCGCCTTTCGTTACGCCTCTAAATTTAAAAGTTATCGGATTATCATTGAAAACACTTATTAACTCAAAAAAAAGACTATTCTTATTTTTGTTTATCAAAAACACGCTAAATCATGGACCCTCATATTCAATAAAGGACTTGTACTCCCGCCAAATAAAATAAGCAAGCGCAACCCATTTACGGAGAACCAATAAAATAATGAACAAACAGACCTTAATAAACCTGATACACAGAGAAATTATATTATTGATTCTCACTAAAAATTTCGTGAATCAATGTAAACAATATCGGATTTAATCAGCGGTTAATTCAGTGCTTTCCCATAACTTAATAAAATAATATCCAAATCAAACTATTATAAAAATCGATAAAACAGTTTATAATCGGATTTATAACACTTCCCACAAAACCGAAAAGCATAAGCATAACCAAAATAATTTGAAAAACTTTTTCATATTGAGTAACTTTCAAAGCGTTGTTAGGGGTCATAAAAGCAGTCATAATTCTATTTCCGCATAAAGGGGCTACTGGTATAATGTTAAAAACAGCTAAATTTAAATTATACTGAATAAAAATAGATATAAATCTTTTAATATAGTAGGAAACCTCATAATCTAAATAGTCCTTTAAATAGAACAAAATTAACCCGTTGAGCAAAGCTAAAGCAAGAGAAAAAACAATATTAGCCAAAATAGGTGCCGTATAAGTTATAACAGTACCTAATTTGCGATTTTTGTAATACACTCCCGACGTTCTTACAGGTTTTCCCCAGCCAAACCCTAAAAATAGCATAAAAATAAATCCTATAGGCTCAAAATGGTTAAATGGGTTTAAAGTCAGCCTTCTGTCGTTTTTAGGAGCCGTGTCGCCTAAAATGGTCGACGTTAAAGCCTTTGTAAACTCATGAACGGCGACCGCCAGCAGAATCGCCGGAACACTCATAGCGTAAGTAACAAGAATATCTGCGTTCATAGTCGTCCCCCTAATTAAAATTCGTATAATATAACTTTATTTTCCGAAAAACTTTTAAAAACATCGATTGCTCTTTGATTTGAAGACCCTCTAAACATAATATCGTAAGATTTAAGTCTCTCGATAAAAGGCCCGTCGATAAGAATATCCGTATGCCTCAAAAGCCCATAATATTTATCTTTATCCTCCATAAGCTTTTCCCATGTAAATCCTGTATAGGTAATCACGTTAAACCCATTCGCCCTTATATCCTCGGCTATAAGAGAAAGAGGCTCTTGCTGTAAAAAAGGCTCACCTCCGGAAAACGTCACCCCGTCAAGCAGTGGGTTTGAGTAAAACTCCGAAAGTATATACTCCGTATCAACAATTTTCCCTCCGTAAAGATTATGAGTATCAGGATTATGGCACCCCTCGCAATTATGTACGCACCCTTGTACAAAAACAGTAAGTCTCAGCCCTGGGCCGTCCACAATAGAGTCATTAATAATATTGGCGATTCTTAAATTCATTATAATACCCTCTTAAAAAATTTCTCAACATCATATTTTGTCATTTTAACAATAGTAGGCCTGCCGTGAGGACAATTAAAAGGATTTTCAAGAGAGACTATTTTCTCAATCAAAGCTCTCGCTTCTGAATAATCAAGCTTGTTGTTACCTTTCACCGCCGCTTTACATGCCATTGTCGCTATAGCGTCGGCTTTTGTGTCATAAACGCTTTCTATAGTCCTTTCACAAAGCATATCAATTATATCCTTGAAAAAAGCCGCGTTTTCTGGATTCTTAAAAATATAAGGAACACTTCTGACGGCATAAGTATTTTTTCCAAATTCCTCAATCTCAAAACCAAAATCCTCGATAAGCTTTTTATTTTCATTTAAAACAGCGGTTTCCCTCTCGTTTAGATTAACCGCGACAGGCTGTATCAGCCTTTGGCTTAAAACGGAGTTATTTTTAAACTTCTCCGTAAATTCCTCATAAATCAAACGTTCGTGAGCGGCATGCTGGTCAATCATATAAATACATTCCCCTTGCTCCACTATCCAATAAGTTTTAAAAATCTGTCCCGCAATTCTATAATTGTCAAAAAAACGTTCTCTTTTTTCTTCCTTAGCTTCATAAACACCGTTAAGATTTATATTTTCCGTTATATCATAAATTTCGTCCGGTTTCTGAGAAATTTCTGTATTTATATCGCACTCTCCAACAGCGATTACACCGCTCATATTAACCCTTGTATAATCAATAAGATTATTTTTATCGTTCTCATTTATATTATTATACTCAAAATTCTCCTTATTATTTGAGTTTTCAGAACTTTTATCCTCAATTATAAGAAGTTCGCTTTTAAGTTTCTCGGCAATTTCGAGACGGTCTTTTGGAAATAAAATTTTATCGTACGCCCGCTCATTCTTTACATCTTTCCCATTTGTTGTCCTGTCCTCAGTTTCTAAAAGTGTTTCCGTGGGATTGTCAAAATCACTTCCGCCGCTTAAAATATTTTTTTCCATAGCTTTAGCTTTAACCTTAACGCCCGGAATAAGAATTTCTTTTTTAAGCCCCTCGTATACAGTATCGTATACAAACTCATAAATAAAATCCTCGTCTGAAAATCTAGCTTCAAGTTTAGTAGGATGAACATTTATATCAACCGTATTTGATGGAACAGTCATATTCAGTATAAACACAGGAAAACGCCCTGCCATGAGCTTCCCCTTATAAGCATCCTCAGCGGCGTCGGAAACTATTTTGCTTTTAATAAATCTCCCGTTTATAAAAAAGTTCTCATAAGTTCTGTTTGCCCTTGAGATTTCGGGCATACCTATAAGTCCCGATATTCTATAGCCATTTCTCTCATAAGACACGTAAATCGTTTTACTTGATATTTCTTTTCCGTATACGCTAAAGGCGCATGTTTTAATATCTCCGCTTCCCAAGGTCTGAATAACGGCGGATTTGTTATTTATATACTTAAACGCTATATTAGGATGTCCAAGAGCGATTCTCGCGATAACATCGTTAATATATCCGCTTTCAACAGAAGCCTTTTTTAAAAACTTTCTTCTCGCCGGCGTATTATAAAAAAGATTTTTCACAATAATATCCGTGCCGACAGGTGACCCTGTTTCCGACCCGCTTATAATCTCTCCGGCGGAAAGCTTCATCTTTACACCCGCGCTTTCATTTTCTGTCCTTGTGATAATTTCCATCTGAGAAACGGAGCAAATACTAGAAAGCGCCTCCCCTCTAAATCCAAGAGTTAAAATGTCCAAAAGGTCGTCAAAATCATTTATCTTACTTGTAGCGTGACGCTCAAAAGCCGTTTTAACCTGTTCTTTCGGAATACCTTTTCCATTATCCGTAATTTTTATAAAATCTACGCCCCCGCCGGAAATCTCAATAGTAACTTTTGTGGCGCCGGCGTCAATAGAATTTTCAACAAGTTCTTTCACAACAGACGACGGACGCTCGACAACTTCCCCGGCGGCTATTTTATTAATAAGATTATTGTCAAGAATATGTATTTCACCCATAAAAGTCACCTCCCAAAACTTATCCTATGACATATATGAAAACTCTATATCTTATACTAGGGCATATCTAAAAACTATCATAAGCTATCTGTTATATACGCGAAATATCCAAAAAATTATTAAAAAATAAACGAAAACGGTTCAATTAAACAGAAACGCCTTTCTGCTTCGTTTTATTTTTTATAATTTTTCGCGCGTATTTTTGTTT
>CAJTVH010000015.1 GCA_910579745.1 uncultured Clostridia bacterium
CTTACTCGAACCTATAATTATTTGTTAGCAATGTTTTTATCATTTTTTTTTGCATATTCTTGACTACAGCCCGTCCCTCCGCCGCTTACTTTATTTGCGGTTTCTAAATTTGATTATCACTAACCAAACACGGTACCACGGCTGCTCCTTCCCCTTAGATTAAGAAAAGTTATATCGTACCTTCCTTTTATAACAGACGATACGATTTTCCTTTTCAATGCTTCATTGTGTGTAATCACTTCACATCTAAGGCTTTCTGTGTTCCGATATTCCTATCTGTTCATTTGCCCTTAGGCTGTCCTATAAGCCGGTATGCTTGACAGCGCCTGTAACGCCGTAAGGTATTTCAGAGCGACCATTTTACTTTACCTCACATACACCGTTTACACGGCAATGACATTTCTGCCATTCTTTCTTCTCGACTCTTTCTTTCGGATTTTCGTCAGTGATATTTAGTCACATTCTCACCATAGGCATTTTATAGAACCCCGACCTATAGACTGCGCCGCCCGCCTCCGGGCAGTTTTCCACAGCAGTATAAAACCCTGTTTGGACAGTTCTCAGCCGACTTCAACGTGCTGTGTCGGTTCAAGATATTACACTCTATCCCCTCCAACGTAGTATTAGGTGAGCGTTTCAGGACGTTACTCCATCATTCCACTCTTTGGAATATCAGTTAGAGAAAACTCTGTTTCCCCGCTGTTTTTACCTCTTTGCAGGACTTCTCCCACTTAAAGTTTATTTACAGCAACACATCGCTTCACGGTCGCAGAAAATTAGCTGGGTACTCTTTTCCGGTGTTGTATCTTCCCATATTTTATAGACATTTTTAACACATTCATTCACTTTGCTGTTTGGATCGTCAGGCAGCATATCATTCATAAGCCGCTGGTCTAACGCAAGTTTACGTCCATCGTTTGTCACCGCAAGCATATTGTCACATTCTGGGGATACTTGTTTTTTTCTTATTTTATCTGCTCTTTCCGCAAGTCCGTCAACCATTTCTTTTTAAAAATCGCTTGCCTCTGTTGCTATTGTATGATAGTTTGCTTTTGGAACAGGCAAATTAAGACTTTCCGCTGTTTTTATATCCGCCATTTCCTTAAACATATTTATAAGTTCCGGCAAATTAACAAATTTCGCAAAACGCATTTTAGTTTGATAACCTTTTCCCTCCGGCGCTAATTCAAGTGAAAGTTTTGTTTCCCCAAAACAGCTTGCCCAAGCGTCAAAATTATTTAATCCTCTTGCTTTCAGCATATCACGCTGCAAATAACTTTGCATTGTATATAATTCCGATACGGAATTACTCAAAGGCGTCTTAGTTATACACTATAACTATGATAAAAAAACAAAGAAATAAGCTGATTTTGCGTTACCCTAAAAATATAGAAAATAAAATTTTTAAATATAAGCTACAAGAAATTTTTATAAAAGAAGTTTACTATTTCAAAAACAGAAAAAGAGAACATCAAATTTTATTCCATATAAAGAATAGAACTCAAAATTATCTCTGAATAAATGAAATTAACAGAAATAATAAATCATAAATCTTTTGTTAGAAAAATTATTTTAAACAACTATATATCAAATCCTGATTTATGAAAAATGATTATATTGCTTGGTGATTTTTCAAGTTATTATAAAAGGAATTACAACTAAATTATAGAAATTTATGAAAAATATCAAAGAAAACTTTAGATAAATTTATAAAAGTAAAAGCATAAATAAATTAAAAAAATTACTAAAAATAAGATAAAATGATTTTTAGTAATTTTTTATACTTAAATATTACTTTAAATATAAATGTTTAAACAAAATTCAATGAATTTCATTTTTTATTTGTTCTAAAAGTAATTTTGTGATAGGAGTAAATATTTGATATTTTTTCCATATAATATACATTTTTGTTTCTAAAACAGGTTCTAATGGACGAAAACAAAGCTGGCTTTCAGAGCTTGTATCCGCAAGCTTATCAAAAGTAAGCATACAGCATACCCCCTCTTTTACAAAAACAGAACCATTATAAAAAAGATTTACCGAACCGCATATATTGAGCATATCAATATTTTCTCCGCACCAGCGAGGAATATCAGTAAGCATTGATTGTTCTGAGCATATAATTGGAATATCGTATAAGTCCTCGGGACGAATAACATTTTTTTTTGAAAGAGGATTATCTTTTCTCATTAAAACTCCCCAAATATCGGTTTCAGGTATTTCAATATAATTGTATTTTGATAAATCAGGAGGTTCAACTATTATAGCAAAATCAAATAACCCTTTGTCAAGACGTTCTGTTACCTGCTCTGTGTTTCCGCTTAAAATATGATATTTAAAAAGAGTATATTTTTCTTTAAATTGTTTTATAACTTTTGCTATATATCTTATCTGATATGACTCGGCACAGCCGATTCTAACCTCACCGCCTGTAATATCATCAAGAGTTTTAAATTCATTTGTTGTTTTATCAACCATATCTAAAATATCTTCTGCTCTTTTCCTAAGAAGCATACCCTCATCGGTAAGACTAATACCCACACTTCCTCTTTTAAATAATTTTTTACCTAATTCTGTTTCAAGTTCTTTCATCTGTTTTGATAACGTTGGCTGTGAAATATGAAGAATTTCAGCCGCCCTTGTCATATTTTCTTCTCTGGCTATTTCTACAAAATACCTTAAAACCCTTATTTCCATAATATCCTCCTGAATCTGCAATATTTAGTTTATTTATTATAACATTTTATGTTATTCTTGTAAAGAATAATATGATATGAATTATAAGTATTAGACATATTCATAATTATTGGATATACTAATATCAACGGAGGTGATAATATGGCTGAGGCTACAGATACCTATGGCATACTTTATCAGAATTTAATTGACGCTGACTGTGATAATATAACAGTTGAAAAATGTATGGAACTGGCTCATAATGGAAAAAAAGCTGAAATGTTATCGTTGCTTTCACGTCATAGAACATCATTGTTAAATATGCTCCATAAAAGTCGGGAAAAAATAGATTGTCTTGACTATCTGATTTATAAAATAAAAAAAGAACAGGAGGAAAAAAGTAATGAGTGAAAACAAAACATTACCTAAAATCGCTCTTGGAGCGTGGTCTTGGGGAAAAGGAGCGGTCGGAGGAGATCAAATTTTTGGAAATCATTTGCTTGAAAAAGATTTGAAACCGGTATTTGACTTGGCTATGTCTAATGGTCTGTGTCTTTGGGATACTGCAGCAGTATACGGTGAAGGTACTTCCGAAAAAATCTTAGGCAATTTTATAAAAAATATATCAAGAAAAGATATTATCATTTCAACAAAATTTACTCCGCAGATTGTAAGCGATTCTCCGAATGCTATGCAGGAAATGCTTAACGAAAGTAAAAACAGGCTCAATACAGAGATAATTGATTTATATTGGATTCACAATCCTATGGACGTGGAAAAATGGACTCCTAAGCTGATACCTTTGTTTCAAAGCGGACAAATTAAATCTGTTGGGGTATCTAATCATAACCTTGCGGAAATTAAAAGAGCAAATGAAATTTTAGGAGAAGCAGACATAAAAATTTCCGCTGTTCAAAATCATTACAGTTTGCTTCATCGTTCCTCTGAAAAAGCAGGAATAGTTGATTACTGTAAAGAACATAATATTACATTTTATTCTTATATGGTGCTTGAACAGGGAGCATTATCAGGCAAATATAATCAAGAAAATCCTTTTCCTCAAGGAAGTTCAAGAGCTGTTTATTACAATTCAATTTTGCAGAAACTGGAAATATTGGTTGATAAATTAAAGCAAATAGGAGAGAAATATTCCGCAAGTCCCGCTCAAATCGCTATAGCGTGGGCGATATATAAAGGAACATTGCCTATCATTGGAGTAACAAAGGTTTCTCAAGTGGAAGAAGCCGCTAAAGCCATTAATATTAAACTTAATAACGATGAAATAAAATATTTGGAATTATTGAGCGATGAAGCCGGTGTTAATACGCTTCGTGATTGGGAAAAAAATATGATTTAAATATGATTTAAAACGGAGGGATTTATTATGAAAAGAAAAATAGCTATAGCCATTACAGCATTATCAATATTGACAGGAACATTTTCTGCTGTATCATTTGCGGCGGGAAACCAACGTACAATTAATATTAATGAAGGAATTGATGTTTTAGTGAATGGAGAAAAACTTAATATGACAGATGAAAACGGAAATGAGGTTGAGGCGTTTATTCATAACGGAACAACATATATTCCGGTGAGAGCTGTTACAGAGGCAAGCGGAAATAAAATATCATGGAATGGAGATGACAAAAAAGTGTCTATAAATATTTCTGAAAACAAAAACAGTGAGGATTTAACAAGAGCGAGACAAGTGGCGGAATCAGAGAGAGAATATTCTTTTGAGCTTGATGAGAATATAAAAAGAGAACATATAACTTATGATAATCGTTATGGCATTGAGATAGCCGCTGATTTATATATGTCTAAAGATTTGGATATGTCAGAAAAACATCCGGCTATTGTTATAGCGGGACCTTTCGGGGCGGTAAAAGAACAATGCGCCGGTCTTTATGCGCAGGAAATGGCTAAAAAAGGATTTATTACAGTAGCTTTTGACCCATCATACTGCGGAGAAAGTGGAGGAAAAACACGCAATATGGCTTCTCCTGAGATGTTTACAGAGGACTACAGCGCCGCTGTTGATTATCTTGGATTACAAAGTTATGTTAACCGTGAAAAAATAGGTGCTATTGGTATATGTGGTCTTTCAGGAATGGCTGTTACCGCCGCCGGTACGGATACAAGAATTAAAGCCGTAGCCACGGCTTCAATGTACGATATGTCACGTGATATGAGCAAAGGACATGAGGATTACTATACAGAAGAACAACATAAGAAAATAACAGAACATTTAAGCCAACAGCGCTGGAAAGACGCCGAGAGCGGAAAAGCTGGTCTTGGACCTCACGAGGTAAGTTTTGATGAAAATAACGAACCTATTACAGGAGTATCTCCTGTTCCCGATGAACTTCCCGAGGGAACAGACAATGTAACATCAAGATTTTTTGAATACTATGCGAAACGTGCCCGTAATTCTCGTGCTGTAAACTTTGTTTCATCGTGGACAGCCACAACACCAATTCCATTTTTCAACTTCCCTCTTATGAGCAATATAAAAGATGTTTCACCCCGTCCAGTTATGTTTATTGCGGGTGAAAACGCTCATTCCCGTTATTATTCAGAGGACGCTTATAAAGAGGCTTCTGAACCGAAAGAACTTGTTATTGTACCTGATGCTGACCACGTTGATTTATATGATAATTTTGAGAAAATTCCATTTGATAAGCTTGAAACATTTTTTAAAGACGCTTTAAAATAGATTCTATCTATATTTAGGAGGTAATATATGAAAGTTTTATTATTTAATGGAAGCTCTAAAGCAAAAGGCTGCTGTTTTACAGCATTAAATATTTTAGCAAAATCTCTTGAAAAAAACGATATTGAAACTGAAATAATACAGATTGGCAGCAATATAAAAGCTGGATGTAAAGGCTGTGGATTTTGTTATAAAAATAATAAATGTGTTACAGATGACATATTAAATACGCTTATTGAAAAGGTTAAACTTGCCGACGGCTATGTTTTTGGCTCTCCTGTACATTATGCGGCGGCAAGCGGAGATATTACGGCTTTTCTTGACAGGCTGTTTTATATATGCGGAGGAAATATGGCTTATAAACCAGGCTGCGCTATTATTACCTGCCGAAGAGGAGGGGCTACAGCTGCTTTTGAACAGCTTAATAAATATTTTTCCGTTACTGATATGCCTATTGTGTCTTCTAATTATTGGAATATGGTTCATGGAAATACGCCTGATGAAATTTTGCGGGATAAAGAAGGTTTACAGACAATGGAGAATTTAGGAAAAAATATGGCTTGGCTGCTTAAATGTATAGAATTTTCGGATAAAAACGGAATCAAAAAGCCGGAAACAGAAGAAAAAATAATGACAAATTTTATAAGATAATTTATCAAATGAGCAGAAGGTAAAAAGACAGCCTTCTGCTCATTTATGTCTGATTTATTATTTATTATAGTTATTTTGCAGCTCATTAATAAAAACTGAGGACGCTTTAGAGAAAACCTGATATTTTTTCCACGCTATCATAACTCCTACTTCCATTTTAGGTTTTAAAGGTATAAAAGACAAAGTATCTGATTTTTCAGTTTTTATAATTCGGTCAAGACATAAAGCGTTTCCAATTCCCTCCTCAACCATTATTGAAGCGTTGAATAAAAGATTATATGTCGCTTTAATATCAAGTTTTTCGTATCCGCTGCCAAGCCATCCGGCTATTTCATTTCTTACCATTGCCTGATTTGAAATAATTATAGGTATGTTTAATAAATCTTCGGGAGATATAAAATTCTTTTTTGACAAAGGATTATCTTTTCGTACAAGAAGTCCCCATATATCAGTATATGGAAGTCTTAAAAAATCATATTTAGACATATCAGCAGGTTCTATAAATATTCCAAAATCAAATATTCCGTTATCAATTTTTTCAGTTATATCCTCTGCGTGACCGCTGTTTATATGTATGCATATATGTGGATACTTTTTTTGCATTGAAAATATTATTTTTGATATAAAACGAATACCCTCCGTTTCTGCCCCTCCTATATAAATATCTCCGCTTATGTTTTCTGATGAAATTGATAATTCCGCTTTTGCTTTTTCTATAAGCTCAACGATTTCCTCAGCTCTTTTTCTAAGAATAAAACCATCTTCTGTTAAAGTTGTTTTTCTATTTCCTCTGATAAAAAGCTGTTTTCCAAGCTCTTCCTCAAGGTCTTTAAGCTGTCTTGATAACGGAGGCTGCGTCATATGAAGTCTTTCCGCCGCTTTTGTTATACTTTCTTCACTTGCCACAGCTAAAAAATATTGTAGTGTCTTAATATCCAAAGTTTATCACCTCCAAATTTATAATAACATATTTACTCATACTTTTCAAGTATGGCAATCCATTTAATATATGTATTTGATATTATAAATAAAATAAATTATAATATAGTTAAAGGAGGATGAAATATGATAAAAGAACAAACTTACAATTTAGAGATAAATGAAAAACTTGATAAAATATTTAAAAATATAAGTTATTTTAGCGAAGTTGAATATTTTATAAATATAATAAAAAATGGATTTTTATATCAAAATATTACAAAATCAGAGGCAGATATAATAATTGTAGGAGACAGCTTTCCTGATGAAATAATATTATCTTTAAACGTAAAAATTAAATATATTTTTGGGGGAAGCAGAGTTACAGCTATATGGGGTGATGAGATTCTTCCAAGAGATGCGGACGCTGTTAGTTGTTCTGTTTATGGATATTTATCGGAAATGAATCTGAATAACTCTCTTGTAATAATTCCTCTTATCTGTGACAGTTTTAAAAAAATCGCGTTAATACTCAAAGCACAGGGCATAAAGGTTTGTACTTTATATATACCACCTGTAAAAAACGAGGAAAATTTTAAAATCTGGAGAAACGAAATAGAGAGATGTATTAACATTATCGCCTTCCATATGAAAAGACCTTTAACTAAAAGAAGTATAAAAAAGGCTTATAGTATTATAAAATCAGCAAGAGAACAAATAAGGATTTTTAAAAACACCATTAAAAAGAGCAATATTTTAATACCATATTCCGCTGAAATGGCTGTAATACATAGTTTTTATTATGCAGATGATATTAACTTGTGGATTAGTAATTTAAAAAAGTTTACGAATGTTTTAGAAAAACATTCAGATAACGCTGAAAATAATAAGAGCAATATTTTGCTTATAGGTTCTCCTGTTTATTTTCCAAATTATAAAATTCCGCTTCTGATAGAGGACGCCGGTTTAAATATAGCCGCTCATTGTGACTGCTGTACTATGAAAGATTATTTAGATATACATAATGTATATACAGAAAAGAAAATTTATTTTGACGACTGCTCATCAGCATATGTTAAAGACTGTACAATGTTTGAAAAAGTAAAATTTATCGCAAGAGAAAATAAAATTAATGGAGTTATATATCACATTATAAAAGGACAGATTGAATATGATTTTGAAATGGAAAGATATGAGCAATATTTTTCTGAAATGAATATTCCTGTTTTCAGGCTTGAAACAGATTATAACTACAATGATATTGAGCAGCTTAGGATAAGGATAGAAGCATTTTCTGAAATACTGGAACAAAAACGTTTAAAAAGGTTGTGATAAAATGATAAGGATTAGAAAAAGCGTTATTATTGTGTTTATATTATGTATAGCTCTTATATTATCAGCGTTTTTCGCTAAAGAATTTAACTTTTATAGTTTTGATATGATGCCATATGACTATAAAATGACTTTTAACAATAATAAAACTTCTGATATAAGTTCTGTTTGGTTTTCATACGGTGACGACAGGGAGGTTATTTTTAACAGCAATTCAGATATAACTGATAATATAAAATTTTATGAGAAAACAGAGGAATCAGTTAATTTAAAGACTTATAAAGAGATGACTGAAATTGCTGAAAACTCTATTGGTTATTATATCGCCGCGGCTCCTGTTCAGAAATTTGATTATAATAATGATGGCATTGATGAAAATGTTTACGATTACACAAGAGCGGATTTTGGACCTCATACTTTTGAACTTGCTCCGAGAAATTTTAATGTTGATAATATTTTATTTGAAACAGCCTTTGAGGAAAGAAAATATATTAAAGTTTTCTTTAAAAATGAAATACTTAGAAACAGAACTGTTAATATTATATCAAAAGACGGTGATTTCAAAGAATATAATACAGATGAAAACGGATTTATAAAAGGACTTCCCTCAAAAGTTTTAAGACAGGGATTTACGGCTGTATATTCAGAGGGAAATAATGTTTATCGTATACAATACGCAATAGAGGACTATGATTATTTTTCATCTCATTTTTATAAAGCCTTTATTCCTCTTTTATATGTATTATTTTTCAGTGCTTTAGGAATTATGGCTATATATTTTATAAGAGAAATCTATAACAGAAACAAATATGGAAATATTTTCGCAAAGAAAAATAAAGATTTTAACTTTGAGAGATATGGAAAAACATATTATTCAAAATTTACGATAATACGGTTTTTATTTTTACTTTTTGGTTTTGTTATGTGGACTTATTTAGGAAAATTGATTTCACAGGGGCAGACGCTTAATAATATCGCAATACCTGTTTTCAGCTGTCCTTTTAATCTCGACCAGACATTTGAATCAAGCTGTTATTATCTTACTCATTTGACTATATTGTTTACAAGAAATTGGAAATATATTGTATCATTTTTAATTACATTATTTATAATGCTGATTTTTGGAGGAAGAATATTATGTGGATTTATGTGTCCTCTTGGTTTTGTTCAGGATATTGTTTTTAAAATAAGAAAAACTTTACATATAAAGTCTATTGTTTTAAATGACAGAGCTAACAGATTAATTCAGTTTATAAAATGGATTTGGATAATATTGTTTATAGGTTTTGTTTTTACAGGAAACGACTTTTGTGATATATGTCCTAATAAAGTTTTCTCTCCCGCTTTAGGCGGCTGGTGGGTAAACCTTGCCCTTGCGGGTTTCTTAGAAGTTTCACTTCTTGTGGGAAGTTTTTATATTGACCGTTTTTGGTGTCTTATGTGTCCTATGGGATATATACTTGGAATATTTTATAAATACAATATTTTTAAACTCAAAAAAGATTGTACAGCCTGTACAGAATGCGGAGGTTGTTATGAGGCGTGTTCGATGAGGCTTAAAAATATTTATACTGAAAGAGAAAAAGAAAATGTTCAATGTGTGGATTGTATTATGTGCGGAAAATGTATAGAAAAATGTCCTGAGAACAATGCCCTTTCTCTTACGTTATTTGGAAAAACTATATATTCTTCATCACGAGAATCATTTATAAAAAAGTATAATAAGACAAGAAGTGATAAAAGTGACAGATGATTTTGACGAACACAGAAAAGAACTTTTTAGAAATAAATCCAGGAGAATAGCTTTATCATACCTTAAAAAAGCGGAAAATATAAATGGTATGTTTAATGAAATGAAATCTTTTTTCAATGTTTTAAAAAATATTTTTGTTGATTTTGAGGATATAAAAAGAAAAAAAGAAGCTAAGCTTATAGGAAGCTATTGCGCTATGGTTCCAGAGGAGCTTATATATGCCGCTAAAGGTCAGCCGGTCAGAATGTGTTCAGGAAGTTATACGGCTTATTCTATTGGTGATGAGTATGCGCCAAGAGACGCTTGCCCTCTTGTAAAATCGGTTATGGGTTTTAATAATATAAACACTATGCCTATGTATGATAACTGTTCATTATTAATAGTGCCTGTTTCCTGTGACTGTAAAAAGAAAATAGCGGGACTTCTTATGAAAAATAAAAATGTTTTTATACTTAGTATGCCTCCATCGAAAACAGACGATTATTATATGAATGAGTTTATAAAGCAATTATATAAACTTATTCCAGTTATAGAAGAGGAAACAGGAAATGAAATAACCGAAAAATCTCTTTTTGAGGCAATACAGCTTACAGGTTATGCTCAGTATGAGCTTTCAAGGTTTAATTCCTTAAAAAGAAAAGCACCTTTACTGTTTAATGGTTCACAGGTTATGTCTGTTATGAATGCTTATGCCTATATGAATGCGGGAGAATGGGGAGAGCAGCTCAAAAAACTTAATGATGAGGCTGAAAAATATTTAAAAAACAAAGAGTTTTCGGCAAAAGAAAATTATCCAAGAATTTTAATCACAGGCTCTCCTATTGTATTTCCTAATATAAAAATACCGTTGCTTATTGAGGAAACAGGAAGTCATCTTACCGCTGATGAAACTTGTATGGGTGAAAGAAGTTTGTACGACCCGGCGATAATTATTGAAAACAGCTTTGACAGTATGTTAAGAGGTATTGCCAACAGATACATAAAACCTTGTACTTGTCCCGTATTTGGAAATAATACTCAGAGAATATTCAAAATAAAGCAAATGATAAAAGATTACGGTATTCAGGGAGTCATCTATCACGTTTTAAGAGGTTGTCTTGTATATGACTATGAGTATCAATTAATTGAAAATGAGCTTTCAAAAATTAATATTCCGGTTATAAGAGTTGAAAGTGATTACAGTGAGGAGGATACAGAACAGATAAGAATAAGACTTGAGGCTTTTACAGAAATAATAAAAATGAGAAATTTAAAGAAAGCAGGGAGGGAATAAAAATGGCTTATTTTATAGGACTTGACGGGGGTTCTACTTATGTTAAGGCGGCTCTTATTAATAATAAAACTATTGCTGATACTATTGTTAAATCAAGCGGTATAGACAATAATAAAACAGCTGAAAAACTTATAGAAATACTTTGTGACAGAAATAGAATTAAAATTTCAGATATAAAGTACACTATGGCAACAGGTTACAGCAGAAAAATACTTGATGTGGCAAATGATGATATATCTGAGATTACCGCTCACGCTTATGGCGTAAGAATTACGGCGCCAAAAGATTACAGACCTGGAATGATTGTTGATATAGGCGGTCAGGATAGTAAAATAATATACCTTGACAGTAATTTTGACGTAAAGAATTTTACTATGAATGATAAATGCGCGGCGGGAACAGGAAAGTTTATGGAGGTTATAGCACAGCTTCTTGAAACTACTATTCATAAAGCCGGAGAAATTTCTCTTGAAAGCAAAGAACCTTGCGATATAAACAGCACTTGCGTTGTTTTCGCTCAAACAGAGGTTATATCTCTTATGGCAAGAAAATTTGACCGAAAAGATATATTAGCGGGAATACATTTGTCTATGGCGAAAAGAATTATAAAAATGATGAAAAAAGCAGAAAAGAACGGCGATATACTTATGACCGGAGGCGGCGCTCTGAATATAGGAATACATAAAGCGTTTGAGGAAGAACTTATGAGAAAAGTGTATGTAGCTGAGTATCCTCAATTTAACGGAGCTATAGGAGCCGCTTTAATAGGTAAAGAGAGGTGTGAACAATGATTACATCTATTATATCAGCTTTTACGGTTGGACTTGGGTGCGGTTCTTGCTGTAGCCCTTTTATAAGTTTGTTTTTATCATCTTATGTAGTATCTCATTGTAAAAGCATAAAAAGAGGAATACTTTCATTTATAGAGTTTTTCACCGGAAAAATATCAGGAATTGTTTTGCTTTGTATTATGTCATCACTATTAGGCAAACGAATTGTAAATGATGAAGGTTTTATAGGAGATATTAATTTAAGGATTATATCTCAGCTTATAATGAGTTTTACAGGAATTGTTTTGCTTATAAAATGGATTAAAGAATACAGAGGATTAAAGAAAAGTAAATGTACAAATTGTTCAAATCACATTAACGATAAATATAATAAAAAAATTATGCCTATGTACATTGCCGGTTTTGCCTATGGAATTACTCCGTGTGCCCCTCTTATAATTATAATTGGATATTCCTTTTCTCTTTCAGTTTTAAACGCTTTGCTTACAGGTATAAGTTTTGGTGCCGCAAGTATATTAAGTCCTGTTATTATGCTCGCTGTTATATCGGGAGCATTTTCAAAAAGAATAACAAAAGAAATACCGGAATATATAAAGTGGTTTCGATTTGTTTCATATATATTATTGTTAATAATACCGTTTGTTATTCCTATTGAGTAATTTGTATTTTTATTTTTAAATTAATTAAAGGAGACATTCCTATGGAAAATGATATTTTAACTCGTGATAAAAGTGGTTTGCCTGTTTCATCAAAAGAAAAAGATTTTACTGTTATTGAAAAAATCCAAATAAATACTCGAAAAATACTTGCGGAAATTAATTTCGGTTATAAAAGTGATGATGAGATAAGGGTATTATTTAAAAAGATTACAGAAAGAAAAATAGAAAAGTCAACAACAATACTACCGCCTTTTCAAACCGATTTTGGAAAAAACATTATTTTAGGAAAAGATGTGTTTATAAATACAGGATGTACATTTATGGACAGAGGAGGTATCGAAATAGGCGATGGGGCTTTTATCGGTCCGGATGTTAAGCTGATTACAATAAATCACGATATAAATCCTCAAAAAAGATATATAACATATTGTAAACCTATAAAAATTCATAAAAATGTATGGATTGGCGCTGGTGCTGTTATTTTGCCCGGAGTTACAATAGGAGATGGTTCGATTATAGGCGCAGGAGCTGTTGTGACAAAAGATGTTGAGGCTATGACTATTGTGGGAGGTATTCCGGCAAAGGCAATCAAAAAAATTATTTAATATTATTTACGGTTTGTTATTTATAAATATTTTTTAACGGAGGTATGACTTATGAGAAAACACAAATTTATAGCCATTATTACAAGTATTATGATAATTTTGGTTTCTTGCAATAGTGTTATAGGAGGCGACAATTCAAATATGAGTTCGACTAATAATACAAACAATTCTGTATTTCCTCAGCATGAACCTTATGGCAAAGGCATAGGCGCAATGCCCGGTCGTGTGGTATGGTCGCATAATCCCGATTCCGTAGAATGGAACGGAGAAGGCTATTGGTGGGAACCTGAAAACTTTGACGAGAAAACAATTAAAAGTATGGTTAATAATAGTATTGCCATATTAGGCGGCAAGGAAAACGTAAAAGATGGCTGGAATAGCCTTTTTACTGCTCACAATTCAACAAGAAATAAAACGGCGGGTTATGTAAAAGGAGAAAAAATAGCAATAAAAGCTAATATAAACGGTTCGGCTGTTTTTGATGATGATACATCCGGAGAAACAAAAATGAGTTATACAAATCCTGTTTTACTTAAAGCATTATTGTTATCTCTTGTTGAAAACGGCGGTGTTAATCCGTCAGATATTACAGTATATGATGTTTCACGTTTATTTCCTGATTATATGGTGGAAATGTGTAATGAGGGAATTTTAAAAGGAGTTAATTTTGTAGGCAGAAATAATGGAATTGCTGATGAAAATAAGCCTATTAACTGGTCATATGAATTCAGCGGAGCGGTCAATTACCTTCCAACTTGTGTAACAGAAGCTGAGTATGTAATCAATTTAGCGAATCTTAAAGGACATAGTTATGGTATAACATTATGCGGTAAAAATCATTTTGGCTCATTTATAAACGGTAATGCTATGCGTCCGCCGGAGGGAGCTAATCTTCATCAGTTCCTTACAAAAAATGAAATGGGTATATATAGTCCTCTTACAGATTTAACATCAAATTATCAGCTTGGAGGAAAAACTGTTCTTTATATGCTTGACGCTCTTATATGCGCTAATTCTGAGGGTTCCTCCATAACAGCAGACAATTCAAAATGGCAGCAAGCTCCTTTTAATAATGACTATACTTCAAGTATATTTGTTTCTCAAGACCCTGTCGCGATAGATTCTGTTGGAGCGGATTTTCTTATAAATGAACCAACAGTAACTCAAAATAACGTTTCTCTAAGGAATAACCCAAATGTTGAAAATTATCTTCATGAGTCAGGACTTATCTCAAACGCGCCATCAGAAAATATATATTATGATGGAAACGGAAACAGAGTTGAAAATCTTGGAGTTCACGAGCATTGGAATACTCCGGCGGATAAAAAATACAGCAGAAATCTTGGTAAAAATGAGGGGATTGAGCTTATCAATGCCGAAGAATATAACAATAAAGATAAGAACAATGTTCTTATAGCGTGTTTTTCAAGAACGGGAAATACAAAGCAGATAAGCGATATGATATATAAACATATAGGCGGAACCCAATTTGATATAAAAACAAAACGTATATATTCTGATGATTATAGTACAGTTATACAACAGGCAAGAGAAGAACAAAACAGTAACGCAAGACCGGAGCTTTTGGAAAATATTGAAAATATTGATGATTATGATATTATATTTATAGGATATCCAATTTGGCTTAACGATACCCCTATGGCTGTTCTTACATTTCTTGAAAGTCATAATTTTTCGGGAAAAACCATAATACCGTTCTGTACATCAGGAAGCAGTTCTCCAAATAAGAGTTACAGCAGTATAAAAAATACGGTTCCAAACGTTGATGTGCTTAATGGTTTTTGGGTTACAGGTTCTTTCGTTTCAGATTCAGAAATAAAAGTCAATGAATGGATAGACAGCCTTAAACTCAAAATAAAAGATAACATCAAAGAAGAAGTTTTTTTATACGGAGATGCTGATAATAACAAAAATATAACCGCAAATGACGCTTCAAGTGTACTTCAAAAAGTGCTGAACTCTAATTTTAAATTACCTATTGAGGAAAATTCAAATTATATAAAATATATTGATGTTAATAATGACGGAAAATTAACGGCTGCTGACGTAGCAATGATATTAGCGAAATCATTAAATAAAGATTTTAAATTTGTTGTTGAAAACTAATGTCTGTTATTAAAAAAATAACGATTTAATGATTTTTAAATCACTTTAATTTTCTTGCAAATATTTAAAGTATAGTATTGTAATACTAAAAGATAAATATAAAATCAATAGAAATAAATTTATTTCTATTAGACCTCCTCGGAAACTATAAAATTGACAGATAAGTACAGATTTTTTTGATAGGCGAAATTAAATTTTCGCAGTAATACTCGTAGTGGTATTTCAAGAAAATTTAATAAAGCATATCGAAAAAAGATGTGCTTAGATGGCTTTTTTATTAGTTTCCGAGGAGGTCTATTGATTTTTTACATTCTTTTTTATAACAATCTTTGAGCGTTTTAAAAATTATATTTTATAAAAAATGGTAGCTGACATCAGTCGGTGCAGAAAAAATATAAGTTTCCCCGTTATGATTTTTTACAATTCTAAAATTACAAAAAATTATAAAAACTATAAATGAGCAAATTTGAAAAGTTGCTCAAAAAACGGCCTGTTTTATACTCTTAAATGGATTGGTATAGGTTATATTTATATATTTTTTTGTGTAACTTGCATAATTAAAATAAAATTTGCTCATTTATAGTATAAAAACTTATTCTGTATAACTACCTTTAAAATTTACAATTTTTTTGATTTTTTTTAATTTTATTTAAAGCTAAATCTTTTAGAGTATTGCTATTTCTTTCCTGATAATTCGCTTTCAAATTATCACGAATAAAATTTATATATTTGTTTGTGTATTATTTTAAAAGTTTTATAATTTCTCTATATTCATTAAGTTTATCAGGTTGATTTTCAAAAACAGCATTATAAATTTTCAAAGCAGTTTTTCTTTCAAAATCTGTATTATGCCCTGTTTTAGATTTTAAAACTCCAATAACTTCAAGTAACTCTGCATATTCAATCAAAGAATTAAATTTTTCTTTTTGACAGCACTCAATATATTCCGAATAATTTTGAGGTATATATTGAGGCTTAAAATATTCCGAAAATTGCTCCAATACTTCAATAGCTTTTTTGATATTGCCTGATACAGCATAACATTCAGCTATCTTTTTCGCAAGAACATAACCGTCATAACTGTATAATTCGTCTGTTTCATTTAAACTAAACTGTCAAGACAGTACAAAATATTTTTTATAAATTTTTGCTGACATTAATTGTAATCTTAAAATTATATCTAAATATTAAATACATCTTTGAAATTTACTTCTATTTCTATTTTACTATTAGATGAAATATAAATTTTATTTACTAATTCTTTAATCATCTCATCAGTAATAGTTTTATTATTAGAAAAATCTTTAAGTATTTTTTCTGTTTCGGTAATTATTTCCGGCATTTTTAAATCTGAATTTATTTTTTCTTTTTTTAATTTAAGAGTATAAATTTTATTAGATAGTTTTTCACGCCTTGATATAAATTCATCTTTAGAAATAATGCTGCCTCGATAATTTGTATATTCCATAAGAATTGTACTTTCAATCTGTTTAATTTCGGCATCAATATCTGATATATTTTTAAAAGCCTTATTTTTTACTTCTGTCTGCTTTTGTCTTATAGCTGTAATTTTATTAGATATAACGCTTAAATAAGTATTTAAGAAGTTTGTAACAATCTCCTTTAAATGTTCTATATAGACTTTATCTGTACAGCAATTATCATAAATTCCATAATCACATTTATAGAAAAATGATTTAATTTCTTTATTTTTAATATGACTGTTTGATATATAATGCCTTTGGAGAATCTTACCGCAACCCTTGCAGTAAACTTTCTTTTTAAATTCTTCATAAAAATATTTATTTTTATTTCTTGATGTGAATTTATTAAAACATTTCTGTACTCTTTCAAATGTTTTTATGTCAATTATTGCCTCGTGTTGATTTTCAAATATAATCCAATCTTGTATAGAATTTTTTTTAACAACTCTCGGAGAAACACTTTCTTTTTTATTGTTTATAAGCGTACCAATATAAACCTTATTATGTAAAATACTTGAAATATCTTTTGCTTTCCAATAATTTTTTCTGCTCGACATTCCTGAATAATTACTTCTTGATGCTATATTTTTGGAATTGAGAACCTTTGCGATATTTATAAAAGACATTTTCATTTCAGCCATTTCAAATATTTTTCTAACAATATCAGCAGCATATTCATCAATAACAAGACATTTGTTTTCCAGCTTATATCCATATGGTGCAATACTACCTACAAATAAACCTTGCTTTTTTTGAATTTTCTTTGTAGCTTTAATTTTTGCAGAAATATCTTTACTGTATTCTTCATTCATAAGGTTACGAAATGCAATCTCAATATTCGATGTATAACTGTTTTTTGTACTGCTGTCATAGTTATCATTAATTGCTATAAATCTGATATTAAAAACAGGAAATATCTGTTCAAGATAATTTCCGACTTCAATAAAATTTCTGCCGAAACGGGAAAGGTCTTTTACTATGATACAATTTACTGTTCCGCTTTTTACATCGTCAAGAAGTTTTATAATACCAGGTCGTTTAAAGTTAATGCCGCTGTACCCATCATCACAATATTCTTTAATAATGGAATTTTTTAAATCTGGATGATTATTTATAAAGTTTCTGATTATTATTCTTTGTCCTGATATGCTATTGCTTTCCGTTTTTATTGAATCAAGGTCGGAATCATCGTCTGAAAGTCTTAAATAAACCGCTGTTGTGTAGCTCATATGATTCCCTCCCATTGTCTGATAAATTCGTCAAGCTGGGCAAAATCATTCTGAAAATTAAATTTTACTTCAATGATTTTTTGGGGAAAAACAATTATTTCATCAACCAATGAAAAAATAAATTCAATATTTTTTATATCAAAAGTTTCAGAAATTATTTTATTGAGTTTTCTTTTAAATCTGTTTGTATCGCAAAGTTTACTGCGTTCTTTTTCAGCTTTCAAGATATTTTCTTTTAATTCGGAGTGTTGGTCGGTATAAGAGTTTCTTATTGCTTTATATTCATCTTTAGTTATAATCTGATTTTTTAAGTCATTATAAAGATTGAGCATTTTTAAACCGACTTTTTCCAAGTTATTATTAAGCTGAAAAATTCTTTTATCAATATCATTGATATGTTTTTTCATTATCTCCGACTTATATATCTTATCAGCAATTTTAAGGTGTTCAACTGTTAATTCGGAATATTTATTTAATGCAGATATGACAATATCTGTTATTATTTTTTCCGATGTATGGGTGTCGCATCTTTCTTTGTGCTGCCTTTCGTGGCTTTGACAGCTCCAGTATTTTTTATTTTTTCCAGATGTTCTTATCATTCTGTAACCGCATAAACCGCATTTAACTTTACTTACAAGATGATTTTTTTCTTTAGAGAGATGCCGAGGTCTTTTGGCAATTAATTGTATTTTTTCAAAGTCCTCTTTTGAAACAAGAGCAGAGTGAGCATTTTCTCGTATATCCCATTCATTTTCAGAAGTTTTCTTATGTTTTTTACCCTCAAAAATTCTTGTGTTTGTAATATTTTGAATTAAATCACCTGTATAATTCTTATCTGAAAGAATATGTCTTAAATTTGAATAAGACCAAGAAGAATTTGCAAATTTTTTATATCCTTTACCGCTTAAACAAAGATATTGTCCGGGTGACGGAACTGCAAGAGTATTAAGTCTTTTTATAATTTCAGAGAATCTTGCTCCCGATAAACGCCATTCAAAAATTTTCTTTACAACAGGAGCAGTTTCATCATTTATAACAAGTTGTCTTTTATCCTCAGACAATTTATAACCATAGGGAATATGGCTGGTTGTAATAAATCCCTCTTTGCGTCTTGCGTTTCTTCCTGCTATTATTTTTTTTGAAATGTCCCTTGAATAAAATTCATTCATCAGGCTTTTAAATCCTATAATAAGGTTTTCGTGTGAAAGTCTTTCTCTGCTGCTGTCAAAGTTATCATTAATTGAAATAAACCGCACGTTCATAAAAGGAAATACTGATTCAATCAAGTTTGCACATTCTACGATATTTCTGCCAAGTCTTGAAAAGTCTTTTACTATAACGCAGTTTATATTGTTATTCTGTAATTCTTTAAATAATACCTGCCAGCCGTCACGCTTAAAGTTTGTACCGGAAAAACCGTTATCAGAAAAAATCTTTACAACATTTATATCGTCGAAACGAGAAAGATTATCCTCAATATATTTTTGCTGATTTTCGATAGAGTCTGTATTGTTTTGTCCGTTATTCTCCATTGAAAGTCTTAAATATATTGCCGAACGGTTTTGACTTGCGGCGGTAATTGGCATTATATTGCTTAATTTTCTGCTTTTTCTTGCCATATTAATTTACCTCCGCATACTTTATTTTTTCAAGCATTAAATCATATTCCGCTTGATATTTGAATTTGATTTTAACATTGCTTTTATCGCAAATAATAATTTTATCAATAAAAGAAATAATAATTTCTCTTGATAATTCTTTTATTCCGTTTTTGCTGTAAAAATCATTGTATGCAGAGAATAAATCTTTTTTGGAAGTAAGCAAGTTATATCTTTTCTCAATTTCTAAAAGTCGGTTGTTTAGTTTTTCTTCCTGTGAATTATAAATTTCTTTAAGTGCCTTATACTCCTTTTCATTTATAAGGTTTGCTTTTAAATCCTCATATAATTCAAATTTATGTTTTTCAGAAGTTTTTATTTCAGTTATCAGCTTTTCTTTTTCGGTTTCAATTTTGGCAATTTCAGAACTTTTAAAAGATAAATCAGAAACATAATCAGCTAACTTTTTAGCCTCAATGAAATTTCTAATATGAGAATCAAGGCTTTCTAAAACAATTTTTTCAAGTTTGCTTACCGGAAAACACATTCTATTATCACAGCCTGTCTTATTTTTATTAGAAAGACAAATGTAATAGTAATAATAAGTTTTACCGTTTTTTGAAATACAGCTTTTTCTTGTTAAATTACTGCCGCATTTTCCGCATTTAACAATGCCGGAAAATAAATAAATTTCATTGTTATTCGGTGAAACTCTTGTATCCTCCTTTAAAATTTCCTGCACTTTGTTAAAAACCTCAATATCAATTATTGGCTGATGATGATTTTCAAAAACAAACCAGTCCTCGCTGTTTCTATTTACTCTTTTTTTAATTTTATAATTTGGTGTTGTAGTTTTTCCTTGTTCAAGCGTTCCTATATAAACTTTATTTTCAAGTATGCGTGTAACTGTTTTTGCTTTCCATTCTGAACACACATTTTTACGAAACCCTGTTCCGAATTTTATGCCTGATTCTTTTTTGTGTTCCATTGGAGTTGAAATACCAAGTTCATTTAATTTTGCCGCAATTCTTAAAGCACTCATACCCGATAACTTCCAAGAAAAAATATCTTTTATTATATCTGACACTGTTTCATCAATAATAAGCATATTTTTATTATCCGGTGCTTTCAAATAACCATAAGGAGCATAAGAGCCAATAAAATCTCCGTTTTTACGCTTAATATCAAGCTGACTTCTTACTTTTATAGAAATGTCATTACAATAAGCGTCATTTAAAATATTTTTAAAGTGGAATATTGTCATTTCTGATGATTGCAGTGTGCTGCCTGTATCAAAGCTATCATTAACGGCAATAAACCGAACACCTAAAAACGGAAAAATATTTGTAATATATTTACCGTTTTCAATATAATTTCTCCCAAAACGTGACAGGTCTTTTACAATAATACAATTTACTTTTCCGGCTTTTACATCCGCAAGCATTTCAGAAAAAGCCGGACGATTAAAATTAACTCCTGTAAATCCGTCATCAACCCTGATTTTATGAAGTTTTATATCGCTTTTGGTTTTCAGGAAGTTTTGAATAAGAATTTTTTGATTGCTGATACTGTCGCTTTCTTCTTTATCACCGTCCTCACGAGAAATACGAACATAAATGTCAGCATTATAAACTTTTTTCTGCATAAAAAAATCACCTCTTAAACAGTTTTTGCAGCAGAAAAACGCATTACTGTTTTAGGGTGAATTACATAATTACAAAACCATATATAAATACGGTTTTTAAAAATATTCATTTTGCTTAGTCCATTTTTATTATAGCAGCAAATATTTATTTTGTCTATACCCTTTTTAAATTTTTCAAGCGTTTTTCTTATTTTTAAAAAAAACTTAAACAATAATATATGGCTGATTTTATGTAAAAAAAATTGTCACTTTTGTTTATAAAAGTTTTAACTTAAAATAATCTTTCAAGCATTCTTCAAAAGTTTTTCCGTTTTCGTTAAATGAAACTTTTACAGTAACACCTTTGCACTTAAAGCAGTAAGGATTTTTTATCTGCTCCAAAAAACTTTTTATTCTTTCCTCTTTACTTAAATTTGTATCAATGTGTACTGTTTCAATATCTACAAGTTCATTTTCCATTGTATTCATTTTTACCATCTCCATTTGTTTTTTATTTTAAAGTCAATCGGTTTATTTCAAAAATATCACTATTATTAAAATAATGACTTGTTTATAAATTAATTTCCTCAAATAAGCCGACTGAAAATTATAAATTTTTCATCTAAGGGAACACCACATAATTCAAAGTAAAATTATTTTTATTTCCTCTTTGTGCGGTATTTCCCTAAAAGAATATCAACAGGTTTGGCAAACCTCATAAGCATTTCAGCTTTTCCCCCTTCATCGTGAGCGAAACAGGTTGTCTGTAAGTATCATTATAAAATTTGTATGTCATCGCAAAATCTTGTGCCAAAAGATTTTTATTGTCTGAATATTTTCTGCTCGTGCCTTTACTTCAATATCCAACTAAAGGAAATGCTGGTTCTTTCAAAAGAAAAAATTATTTTTTGAAAGAATGGAATGTTAGGGGTATTTTTGAGAAAAAATGCCCCGATAGTGACATTCATATTTTCAAAAAATATTTTTTATTCTTTAAATCAGTATTTCCTAATAATATTTCCTCGTTTACAATTTCATAAATTACAAAAATTAATTTCTATAATTTTGAAACAGACAGTCCTCGCATATTCAACAATCGGCTCATACAAATCTAAAGTTATTGATATTCTGCAATATTCAATTTTCAAGGTACAATTATTTTTATATTTTATAAATTCAAAAAGCATATAATAAAAAAGTAATTATGTGCTTTATAAAATCTACAAAATAAATGCTTGTGTATATTGTTGTATAGTTAAATTTTAAATTTTTTAATTGCAATAAAAAGTTCGTTTTTAATTTCCTGACATTTATCTTCATCAAAAAAATAATATGTTTGACCGTTTTTATCAAATTTTATTTCAGTGCAATAGGCGTTAATAAGCTTTTCATAATGATTGTATAATTTATTTAAAGCCGTTTCATTATTTTCTTTGATTGCTTCAATTACATTTCTTTCAAGAAGTTTTCTGTTTTTCTCATTCACCATATGAACCTAAAATATTTTTTAATAAATTCAAAGCAGCTTTTCTTCGATTATTAATTGTTCTTTGAATAGAATTAAGCCGCTGTGCAATCTTAAAATCTGTTTCATACTCAAAGTAATATAACAAGAGTATATTTCTTTGTTCTTCTGAAAGCTGTGTCAAAGCATCAATTAATTTTTCGCCTTTTACTTTTATATATATATCCTTTACAACAAATATTTTTTCTTGTGCAAGGATACTATTTTCAAATTCAGCGAGTTCATCTTTAATGTCAAAATCTTCTTCATTGTCGATAAGAATAATGTTGCTGTACCATTTATTTTTTTCTTTTTTATCATAATTAATAGATAAGTTTTTGATACATTTACGGATATATGAGTCAAATCTTTTCATAACATCTAAATCTTCTTCGCTGTACATAAAATCATCTCCATTACATACACAAGCATTTATGGAAAGAACATTTTTACCTCTCTATATAAATAGAACAATTTTTAAAAAGTTTTTAGAAACAATCAGCCCCCTTTTTAATAAAATATTTTTTTAAATCCATATTTTTGGTTATTTTTAATAAAAGTCACCTATAATTTTATTATTTTACTGTTTATAATTTTATTCTTTTTTAATTGACATTTTTCCAAAAAGTTTGTATTTTAAAATTACAAGACTTTATTTTACGGATTTTAAAAAAATGGATACCTAAAAATTAAGATTTGCTATTTTGCAAGCATAGCCGTAGGGTAGACTAATTGAAATTTTGAAGTTTTAAAAAATGAATTTTTTTCACTTCAAAATATTTCAATTTCGTCTATTCCTGCGACAGCTTGTTAAGGCAACGCCTTAAAATCTGTTTGGGGAAAAATCCCCAAGCCCCTGTTGTTTTGCTCAGCAAAAATTAAAAAACGAAAAGAGGAAAACTATGCAGAACAGAACAAGAAACAGGCAGTTAAATCTTAAATTTACAGATGATGAATTTGAGTATATCAAGGCTAAAAAAGACCTTGCTCAATCTCAGAATTACACCGACTTTATTTTAAAAATTGCGGCACACTCAAATATTTATAGCATTGATACAATGCCTTTAATTGAGGTTGCCAAAGAGGTAAATAAAATCGGTGTGAACATAAATCAAATTGCAAAAATTATAAATACTACGGGAAATGTTTACGAAAATGAAATCAAGGATTTGCAAAACAAAATCAAGCGTTTAGAAGAAATCACATCAGATGCTTATTCTTATTTTATAAAGCTGAAAGATGGTAAACTGTAAATGGCTTATGTAAAAATAGAAAGCATAAAAACAGGAACACATCTTCAGCAATCTCTTGATTACATTAAAAATCCCGACAAGACAGACGGCGGCATTCTTACATTTTCTTACGCCTGCTCCTTAAACAATACGGCAAAAGAATTTCAAGAAACCTTAAAAAATACAAGACATTATGGAAATAATATCGCTCATCATATATATCAATCTTTTTCACCTAAAGATAACATTACCCCTCAAAAGGCTATTGAAATTGGTCGGGAAATGATGAAACGTACGTATCCGAATTTTCAGTTTTTGCTTTGTACTCACATTGACAGGGAACATATCCACAATCACATAATAATGTGTGCCGCAAATTTCAAAGATTATAAAAAACTGCACAGCAATCCGAACAATCTTAACACTTTAAGAAAAGTGAGCGATGTTATTTGTGAGGAAAACGGCATTTCTGTTATTGTAAAAGAATCGGGAAATCAGCGAAAAATACTTAAAAATATAATTGATGAGGCTATTAAAAACTCAAATACGTTTGACGAGTTTTTAGGTTATATGCAATACCAAAAATACGAGATAAAGCAGGGAAAATACCTTTATTTCAAAGGAGAGCAAAGTAAAGTATTTTCCAATACAAAAGTTTTCGGAACAGCATATACGGAAAAAAGTATCAGAAAAAGAATTGCAAATCATATGGAAGTTGAAAATCATAAAATCCATATTTATGATAATAAAATCGTTAAAATGTCATACCGCAAAAGACTTAAATTGACTATTGACGATGCTTTAAAAATGGCAAAAGATTATAATGATTTTCTCAAAATTATAGAACTGGAAGATTACGAAATTAAATTTGGAAAACACCTTACTTTTAAGCATATAACCGGCAGTCGGTACATTAGGGCTGAAAGTTTGGGAATGGAATACGGCGAGGATATGCTGAAACTGTATTTCACTAATAACGAAGAATATCAAAAGTTAAAAATTGAAATCAGCAAAACAAAAATTGACAAAATTATCGTTTCCGACAAGGCTTATCAGAACAGATATATCGAAAGCAAAAATGTTGATATTCAAATTCGTATTTTGAATTGCCTGAATGAGAAAGGCATAAAAAGTGCTGCGGAATTAGATTCACAACTCAAAAAATGCCAAAAACAGGTTGATATAAATAATCAGAATATACAAAATATCAACACGCAAATTTCCGAAAAAAAAGAAATTATAAAGTCATATCGTTCATATTGGCAGTATAAACCTGTTATTTCTGATATGCAGAAAATAAAATCTTTCGATGAACGAGAAAAATTCAAAGCAGAAAATAAATTCAGAATTGACCAATATAACAAAGCTGTTGAGATAATGAACCGTTCTAAAAATCCTGATGGCTCATCGCCAAAAGCCGCCGACTTGAATATAGAAATTGAAAGACTTGAAATTCTTAAAAACAATATTATTATAAGGCAGAATAAGGTAAAGTCTGAATTAGATTCTTATGAAAATTTGAAATATAATATTGAGCAGATTTTAGACGATAATATTTCAAATAAAGAAAAAGAAATTAGGAAAACTATAAAAAAAGAAAAATCATTATAGTAATGTTAAAGGGTATGATGAAAAAAACATCATACCCTTTATTATTACAACAAAAATAATTTTATTAAGTTTTTATTAAATTTTCTTTTCCTATAACTTTAAAACATTAATAGAAATTAATTTATTCTGTACCAGTGCATTAAAAGTATTGAAAGAAAATAGAATTTTATGTATAATCATAATGTAGAAATTATAAATTTTATGTCAATTATTATACTATAAAAAGCTGGTGTATATGTGATTACGTCATTTAACGCTTTCTATATTGCAAGGAAATTAGAAAATATGTCAAACTTTCTGCCGGTTTACGTTTCATCAAATATTAAAGTTTACCCTTTTCAGATTGCGGCAGCTAATTTTGCTTTTCGCTCTCCGTATAAAAAAGGAGTTGTATTATGTGATGAGAGCGGAATGGGAAAAAGCTATGAAACTATGCTTATAGCCGTTCAAAAATGGTATGAGGGAGAAAAAGTAATTATTTTTGTTCCTAATTTTGATTTACTCTATCAGTGGGTTGAAATGATTGAGAAATATTATACAATACCATATAAAGTAATTGCAGATAATGAACAATGGAATAATAGCTGTACTGACAACAGTAACGCTTTTGAACAAGATTGTATTGTATTGACAACGTATGATTTTGCCTCGGATTATTGGAAATACGCAAAAAAAATAAGTTGGGATTTGACAGTGTTTGAGGAGGCAACAGCCTTGTCAAATGTCTATAAAGACGATAGTAAACAAGCGAAATTATTAAAAGATATAGCTGAAAATTCTTTTAAGCTGCTTTTGACAGGAACGCCTATTGAAAAAAACATAATGGACTTATATGGATTAATCTATTTTATAGATAAAGAAATACTTCCGGACGAACAGTCTTTTCTCAAAAGATATTTAAGAAAACCCGAAAATTATCCTGAACTTTCTAAAATTGCCGGAAGATATTGTTTTAGAACTCTTAAAGAACAAGCAAAGCAATATGCCAAAGTAACAAACCGTATTTTTATTACATATGAATATGAACTTTCCAAAAAGGAACGCAAATTATACGATATGATTTACAGCTACTGCAAAAAGGAGAAAAAAATTGCCTTTCCTGAAATGAGTCAATATGACTTAACACTTAAATTATTGGATATACAAGGTTCATCAACGGCAGCTATATTGCAGACTGTAAAGGGAATTATTAAGAGAATTGAAAATATTGAAAATTCAAAAGATGAAACAGAAGAACTTCAAGCAATAAAAACACTGGCAGAAGAAATAGAAACGGACAGCAAAACAAAATATTTAATGAATGTATTAAAAGATGGATTTCAAGTGTTAAGAAAGGCTAAATCTTTAAAAAAAGCTGTTATATTTACATCAAGTGTCGCAACGCAAAAATATTTGTATCATCATTTAAAAGACAGATATAAAACAATAATTTATAATGGTTCAGCCGATTATTCGGCTATAAATAAATTTAAAAATGAGGCTGAATTATTAATATCTACTGACTACGGCGCAAGAGGATTTAATTTAGAAAAAGCGGCTTTTATTATACATTACGATTTGCTATATAATACTTTAAAAATGGAACAAAGAATTGACAGATGTCACCGACTTGGACAGGATAACGATGTTATATCAGCAGCTTTTATTGATGTAAATAATTTTGCCGACGTCAGAAAACTGGAACTTGTAAATAAAAGAACTCTTGTAACAGACGGCGTTTTTGGCATAACCGACAAAGTAATCGGAGGATTTACTAAAAATATCAAAGAAACATTTAATGATATTTCCAAAACAATAAGGACAAAAGAGCAAATAGAAAACGAGTATCAGCAAGTAATTTTAGAAAAGAATAAAAAAGAAAATAAAAAAGCTGTATCAAAAGCAGAAGAAATAATATTTACCACGTTTACAAAGAAACTCGCTGATAAAATTACAATAACTCCTCAATATGTTGAGGAAAAATCAAAAGAAATAAATAACGCTCTTTGGGAAATTGTAAAATATTTTTTTGACAAATACAATAGAAACAATGACGATTGTTTTTTTATAATAGATGATGATAATAAAACAATAACGGCAAGTGATTATGAGGAACTTCCTTTTTTATTTTACTACTCAACAAAAAATGGGAATAAAAGATATAGAAGTCTTAAAAAATATGGAATGTCGCTGGATTTTAAACCGCATAGCGGAAGAATAACATTAACAAGCGTTATAGGCAGAGGAATTATTGAGAATATAAAATGCGCTAATGAGGGTTTATTAATTTTTGACAGAAATATAGAGCCTTGTATTATAGCGCTTTACTATTTAAGGGTTTATAAAGATAAGGCAGAATATAATTATAATATTCTTTTAGGCAAAACACAGTCCGGCAAAATACTTAGTGAAACGGAATGTTTAGATATATTAAATTTGCCGTCAGAAGAATATTCAGATCGTAAAGACTCCAGTCCGCACTGGCTTAAAATCTCTCTTAACCATATTGGAGAATATGACAAATATCAGGAAATAGACAAACTTGTTGACATAAACCTAATTTATAAAGATAAGAAAAAAGATTTGTCGGAAATCAGTGCGGAAGAAACCGGCAGATTAAAACTTGCGGCACAGAATAAAAAATTAGCTCTTAATCATAAATTGAATTGTTTAAAATTGAAAATTGATGAAATGGAAGAAATAATCCAAAACAGCAAAGACAGAATAGAGGTTTTCAAAGCAAAAAAAGATTTAATTGATTTAAAAGACGAATTTATGAAGAAACAGGAAAATTTATTTTTTGAGGAATTGGAAATTGACGCTGAAGCTGAAAAAGAAATAAATAAAATTCTTAATGATGATACTTTTGAAAGTGAATTGTATAGAGAATTTATTGTAATTATAAAGAAAAGAGATGAAGAAATTGAATAAAGAAACAGACAAGGAAATTGAAAGTATCGACCCTTTTTCAATGGATTTGGAAAAAATGAACAAAGAAAAATTAAAATCAGTATTTCCTGAATGTTTTGTTGAAGATAAGTTAGACATTGACAAACTGCTTGCGTTATGCGGAGAGTACATAATCGAGGATTTTGAAAAGTATAAATTTGAGTGGAAAGGCAAATCGGAATGTTTACAGCTTGCTCAAAAAAGGTCTATGGGAGCATTACGTCCGTGTCCAGAGGAAAGCGTTGATTTTGAAAATACTAAAAATATTTATATTGAGGGAGATAATTTAGAAGTTTTAAAATTATTGCAGGTGGCATATTTCCACAAAGTAAAAATGATATACATTGACCCTCCATATAATACAGGACACGACTTTGTGTATGAGGACGATTACAGTGACCCTATGGAAAGATATAAGGCGGTTACAAGCCAGGCAACAAAAAGCAATCCCGAAACAATGGGAAGATTCCATACAAAATGGCTTAATATGATGTATCCGAGATTGAAACTTGCCTCTTACCTTTTGAGAGATGACGGAGTTATTTTTATCTCTATTGATGATGTAGAATTGTTTAACTTGAAAAAAATATGTGATGAAGTTTTTGGGGAAGAAAATTTTTTGGCATTATTAACACGCAGAGGTATGCACACTGTTCGTAATTCCAGTAAGGATTTTAATAAAAATTCAGATTATATTTTAGTATATGCAAAAAATAAATCCATAATTGAAAATGATAAAAATAAGTGGATAAGAGCTAAAGTTGATAAATCCGACAATTATAAATTAAATGATAATGATGGAAAAGGGTTTTATAAACTTGACCCAATATATGCAAGAAATTATGCAAAACCATATATATATAAATTTAAAAATGGCATTGAATGGCAAGCACCAAAAGGTTCATATCCTCGTTATTCTGAAGAAACTCTTAAATATAAAGAGGAAAATAATGAGTTGAATTTTGATGGAAAAGAACCAAGAGCAAAACGATATTTAAATGAAGTCCAAGTTGGACAACCTCCCGATACTTATATGCGAGAAGAAAATGTTGGATTTAATAGTGATGGTACAAAAGATTTAGCGAATTCAATAGAAAAAGATAAAATATTTTCTCAGCCTAAACCTGTAAAATTAATAAAATATCTCATAAGTTTACTTAGCTATGATAAAGATGATATAATCCTTGACTTTTTCAGCGGTTCGGCAACAACAGCACACGCCGTAATGCAGCTAAATGCTGAGGACGGAGGAAACAGGCAGTTTATAATGGTACAGTTACCGGAGTTATGTGATGAAAAATCAGAGGCGTACAAGGCTGGATATAACAATATTTGTGAAATAGGAAAAGAAAGAATAAGACGAGCGGGAAAGAAAATTCTTGATGAAAATAATCAATTAAAACTTGATGAAAGAGAAAATCCTCTTGATGTTGGTTTTAAGGTGTTTAAACTTGATACAAGCAATTTAAACGAGTGGAACTCTATAACAAAACGTATGAGCGAAAACAGCGATACAGAAATACTCCAGAAAAAACTTGAACTTATGCTTAATAAAATAAAACCAGACAGAAGTGATTTAGATGTTGTTTATGAAGTGGTTTTGAAATTGGGTTTTCCTTTGAGTACGTGGATAGGAACAAAAGAGATAAGCGGAAAAAAATGTTTTATTGTATCAGAAGAATGTCTGATTATTATCTGCCTTGAACAAGGGCTTACATTTACGGATATTCAAAGAATGGCGGAATATAAACCTGTAAATCTTATTTTCTCAAAACATAGTTTCGCTGACAGCAACACACTTATTAACGCTCATTATAAGATTAGGGATATTGGGATTGAGATAAAATTGATTTAATAGGGAAAGTGAAAATTTATGAATAATAATAAATTTTGGTATGAAAAATTAAATATATAGGTATCGATTTTTGCTGGGCTTTGTGCAATTTTAGGTTTAGATATAAGCATATTTGGAAATAGTTTTGTATATGGTAATGATTTAATAAAGATTATAATAAATATGTTTAATTTAAAGGGTGATTATTTTTGAAGTTTAAATTTATTAATCAGGATTTTCAGACTGACGCTGTAAATTCTGTATGTGATTTATTTCAAGGACAGGAAAAAAGAAACTCAATATTTTCCGTTATACAGGAAAGGCAAATTAGTCAATTTGAAAGTGAATACGGATATGGAAACGCAATGCTTATTGATGATGAAACAATGTTCAAAAATATGCAGGAAATTCAAAAGAAAAACAGCCTGCCTTTAACTTCCGATTTAGAAGAAAAACAATTCTGTGTTGAAATGGAAACAGGAACAGGCAAAACATATGTTTATACAAAAACAATATTTGAGTTAAATAAAAGATATGGTTTTACTAAATTTATAATTGTTGTGCCGTCTGTTGCCATACGTGAGGGTGTTTTTAAGTCTTTGCAGATTACAGGCGAACATTTTGGAAGTTTATATAATAATGTTCCTGTAAGATATTTTATATATAACAGTGCTAAACTTACCGATGTAAGGCAGTTTGCTACAAATAACAATATTGAAATTATGATTATAAATATTGACGCTTTTAAAAAAGCTGAAAATATTATCAATCAGGAACAGGACAAGCTGAACGGTGAAACGGCTATGAGGTATATACAAGATACGAACCCTATTGTTATTATAGATGAACCGCAAAGTGTTGACAATACGCCAAAGGCAAAAGAGGCAATAGCGAGCTTGAATCCTATGTGTGTATTCCGCTATTCAGCAACTCACAGGGAAAAAATAAATTTGCTTTACAGGCTTACTCCCGTTGACGCTTATCAAATGGGACTGGTTAAACAAATTGTTGTGTCAAGTACACAAGTTGCTGATGATTATAATAAGCCGTATATTAAACTTATATCTGTTTCATATGAAAAAGGAAAAGGATATAAAGCAAGAATTGAATTGGATATAAAAAATAAAAAAGGTATTGTTGAAAGAAAAACTGTTACGGCAAAACCTAATGAGGATTTATTTTTACTTTCCGGGAAACGTGATTTGTATGACGGGTACAGTATTGATGGAATTGATTGTGAACCGGGGAGAGAATGTATTGAATTGTCAACTACGGACGTTATTAATTTAGGAAAATCAATAGGCGGAGTTGATGAGAATATTATCAAAAAAGAACAGATAAAACGCACAATAGAATCTCATTTTGATAAGGAACTAATATATCTCGAAAAAGGAATAAAAGTATTATCGCTATTTTTTATAGACGAGGTAAAAAAATACAGAACACCGGAGGGTGAAAAAGGCGTATATGCTAAAATGTTTGAGGAATGTTATGAGCAACTTATTAATTTGCCTAAATATAAGGAATTAAAAGACAGATTTAATATTGGCGTTACAAGTGTTCATAACGGTTACTTTTCACAGGATAAAAAGGGAGTTTTTAAAGATACAAAAGGAAATACTTTAGCGGATGATAATACATATAATACTATAATGAGAGATAAAGAGCTGCTTTTAAGTTTTGAGTGTCCTTTAAGATTTATATGGTCACATTCTGCTTTAAAAGAGGGCTGGGACAATACTAATGTTTTTCAGATATGCACTTTAATAGAACAGAAATCAACTTTGACTTGCCGACAGAAAATAGGTCGTGGACTTAGACTTTGCGTAAACCAAAACGGCGAGCGTATTGACGATAAAAATATAAACATACTTCACGTTGTAGCAAATGAAAGTTTTTCAGAATTTGCCGATACATTACAGCGTGAGATTGAACAGGAAACAGGTATTAAATTCGGAGTGCTTGAAATTGGTATGTTTTCCGGTATTACTTACAGCTATACAAAATTTGTTGAAAAGAAAGTAACAAGAGAACAGGCTGAACAAGCCGTTGAGGTTATGAAAACAAATGGAGTTATTGAAAATAACGGCAAGATTAAAGATATTGATGTTATAGATAATATAGAACTGCCGAAAGAACTTGAACCTATAAAAGATATTATTAAAAATAAGGCGGAAAATACAAACAATATCACTCCTGATATTTTGATTGATTCAGCTTATGAGGAAAAAATAACAGAAGAAAAAGTTATTACTTATGATAATGCTGTTGAGTTAATGAATCATTTTGAAAAAAAGGACTATATAACGAAAACAGGAAAAATAAAAGATACTATGAAAAACGCTTTGCGTAATGGAACTCTTGATTTGCCGAAAAAATTTGAAAACGCAAAAGAGCGTTTGGAAAGTATTATTATTAAGGCAAATAATAAACTGCCTATTCGTGACGGCTCAAAAGATGTTACTGTTAAACTGAAAAAAGATGTTATATTATCACCGGAATTTCGTCAGATTTGGAATAAAATAAAGCAGAAAACAACTTATGAATTACATATTGACAGTGAAAAACTTGTTAATAAATGTATAAAAGATTTGAAAGAACTTCCGGCTATTCCTAAAGCAAGGTTAGTAACAAAAACGGCGGATATTGATATTGAGAAGTCAGGGGTAACTCACAGAGAAAAAAATATAAAAGTAAATAATCTGAAAACAGAATATATAGAATTACCGGATATTCTTGATATTGTATGTGAGGAATGTTTTATTTTGCCCTCTGATGTATATAAAATACTCATTGGAAGTGGAAGAAGTATTGATTTTATTAACAATCCTCAGTTATTTTTAGAAAAATTTCTTGAAATAGTACACACTAATATCAGCAGTATGGTTGCCGATGGAATAAAGTATGTAAAGGCTGAAGGAAAAGAGTATTATATACAGGAAATATTTGAAATGAAAGAGCTGAAAGCAAATCTTGACGAAAACGCTGTTGAAGTTGATAATAGTGTTTATGATTATATTATTTATGACAGTAAGACAGTTGAAAAACCTTTCGCTTTAGCACTTGATAATGATACTGATGTAAAATTATTTTTTAAACTTCCGTCACACTTTAAAATTAATACTCCTATTGGAAACTATAATCCTGATTGGGCTGTTTATATAGATAAAGACGGAACAGAAAAAATGTATTTTGTTATTGAAACAAAAGGTAATACAAATACTAATCAGCTTAGGTATCAGGAAGATAATAAAATTAAATGCGGTATAGAACATTTTAAGGCTGTCGGCAATATTGAAATGGGTTTAGCTAAAGATTGGGAAACATTTAAAAAAGACCATATTGTATAAATAAAATAAGATTTATGATTTTAATAAATGATAAAAGCTAATCTGTTAAGTTGTTTATTCTTAATTAGATTAGCTTTTATTTTAGATAAATTTATGCTAAAATTCTGGTAATTAATTTGTTTCATTTTTATATCTTATTATAGGATATTGTTTAGTCTTTTTACCGACTTTTCGGCGTTCTAAAGCAAAAATCATATCTTTTGTACACTCAAAATATCCTATATCATTTTTCCAGCTTATACCACATTTACAGTGCCTTAGTCCTATAAATTGCTGTTTCATTTTTCTGCCGCAGTTTGGACATATTTTTTACTTCCTGCCATAAAATAGCAATCCTTTATTTAAGTTTATTTTATAATTATATCAGAAATATTGCAGACAAACAATTATAAATTAAAGTTTATAATTTCTTATTAAAATTCATTACGGCGGCAGTCAGTATAATCCTGATTTTGTTGTTGAAATAAAAGGAGTATGTGATGATGAGGTTAAATTAAAGGCAAAAGCGGCAAGAGTTTATTGTCGGAATATAAATTCTTTGTATAAAGGAATCTCAAAAAAATTATGGAAATATATACTTTTATCAGACAGTGAAATCAGCAGGGGAATTGATTTTTCATATCTTGAAAAAGAAACAGAAATGTGGGGTATAGAATAATATTAAAATCAGCTTTTCTATTTTATATATAATTAGCAAAATGGAAAAGCTGATTAGTTCAAAGATATAAGTCTATTATAACTCAATAAATCTGCCTTCCGCTTTACCATTTACAACATAATAAGCACGAACAGAACCATTTTCAAATTTAACATAAACGTCTATTGTACTGACCCTTTTTCGTGTGCTGCCTCTATATGATTCAATACACATTTCTTTTATTTTTTTTATCGTGTAATCATTATCACCGCTTTGAATAATAAAATTTCCCTCTTTGTCGCCGGGTTTTACTCTTTTGTTTGAAACGGCTTTTTTTGAGTTTTCAATGTCATTATCGGTTTCTGATTTTTTCATATATATTTCCTCCTAAATATTGTCTTTTTAGCAATTCCAGAATAAACAAAGGAAAGAAAAAATATTTTATTCAATATTTTTTTATGTTTTTGGCGTTTAAAGAGAAAACCGCCTTTCACTAAAACAGCACAGCAAAGAAAGCGGGCGGACAAAGTCCAACTTTTGCGAAACAAAAGTGCTGACCATTGAATAAAATAATTTTTTCTATCTCTGCCAGAATTACCGCAGTTAATGTTTTAGGTATAAGAGTATTAATATAAGTATATCATTGTAATTTTTCTTTATTGTCTAAAAAATATCGTTTCAGTTCTTCCAATTCTTCAGGCGTAAGACGAGGGAAACAGTTGCTCTTACAAAAAATATCGTTGTTGCTGAAAAGTAAATCTTTGTAGTATTCATTATCTGAAATATTAGGATAATATAATATTTCTTTTATGGAAGTACCTGACGAATTATCAACAAAATCTATATAATTTTTTTTAATTAGCTTATTTATTATGGTTTTAAGTTTTTTTGTTCTAATATTTCCGGCTTGTTCCAATATTTCATTAAATGATAAAGCATTTTTCGCATTCCATAATATACTCATTACTTTATATTTTTTTGACAATAAAGCATAAATTTTTTTTAACATACTATTATTTTCTCATCCTCTCTTTAACATAGATTGAAATCAAAAATATTTTAAGAATTACAGCATTTTCAAAGTACATATCTCTGACTAATTACTTCCATTTTTCCTTTGGTATATTCATATTTATTTTTATCAGCTATCTATTTGACCGAAATAACAACAAGAATAGTAAAAAAATGAAATCATTCTTTAATATTAATTAAAAAATAATAAAATAAGTCTTTTTTGATATATTTTATATTTAATTAGTAAACTCACCAAAAAAGACTTATGTATTTGAATATCAAAAATAGATATGCAGTAGTTAATTAGTATTTATAAAATTTTCTATATTTCTATTTTTTGTCCTTAGTTATATCGTCATTCATAAATTCTTCTCTAAGTTCATTTAAAAAAAGTTCAATTTCTTCCTTTGTATGGGTATAATAAAATGACGGCGGCAACCCAAAACATTTAAAACCCATATCCCAAACAGAATCCATTTTTTTTAGTTTTCTTCTGAACTTAATCTCTTGTATTACTTCTTTTGATAAATCATTACATTTTTTTATACAGTTTCTTAAAATATTTGATTGATTCTTCATATACTCACTTCTTCTTTATTTAGATTTTATTTTTATTACCAATAAAGCATATCCGATGGGTTAAGGATTACATCTTTTGCAGGGACTAAAACCCTGATTAATAACCTCATCTCTTGTTCCGCTGTATTCACGTTTATTTTTTTCTGCCATCTGTTTAACTGATGAACAAGCAGGATAATGAAATTTATCTGTATTTGTGTTTAGTATATACGTCAAGTTCTTTTTATTTTCGGCAGAAACAGGATGAGAAGTCTGTTCCGAATTTTGTGTTTCTCCGCTTACGTAGGTTTTAACTATATCAGATAATTTACTGTTTCCATTGGAATAATCAATATCTATACCGGGCTGAGCATTATACGCATATACACAGAAACAAATTCCGGCTCCGTTATCCTCAACGGAGTATCCCTCCATTAAAACTCCGTCTGCAAGCAGATTATCGTTTTCAAATATTGGTGTTACTCTGTATAAAACGTGATTATTTGTTTCCTTAACATAATCGGCTGTCATATTTTCAAATGGCAGCATACCATCAATATTTAATGCTCTTGTACCTGTTATTAAATTATATGGGTTATCGTTCTCACCTGTAAGCTGATAACCTATTAAATGACATCGGTTATACAAGTATTTGCCGTCTATGTTATCATATTTTACAGTATGCCATCCGCTGGGTTTGATATTGCCTATACTTCCACGTTCCTGTGCCGGCATTATGTCTTTGCCGATACAAGCATAAGTTACACCGCATCTTCCCAAATCATCAAGTATCTTGTATTCCGCAAAAGAAGTTGCCGTTAAATCAGATGAATCAAAAAACGGAACATTATTGTTTACGGTAACATATGGATTGTCTTGATATTTTGGGATACTTGAAAAATCAAAATTTACCTGTGAAAGTTTAGAATATTCTGTTGTATCTTCCAAGGAAAAACTTTCAATAACCGATGATGTTGTTTCTTCTAAAGATATATCTTCCGTTAGTGTAGAATTTACTGATATTTCATTTATTATCTCAGTCTGTTCTTGTTTTGTTGTATTACTTTGACAGCCTGTTATAATAAAAGAGATTAAAGTACATAAAAAAATAAGCGTCCGCATTTCAGTTTTTATTTTATTCATATTAGAAATTCCTCTCTTGTAATTTTGTCGTGAGATGTTCCGGCAAAATCAATACTGCTTTCTAAATGAAAAGAAGTTAAAAAGTCTGTATTAAATTTTTTATCAAACGGATAACTTCTGTTCCAGCGATAAATAATGATAGTATTAATTTTGTCAATATGCTTTTCAAAATCAGCGTTTTCTACAAAACAGTAATCATCTTTTTGACATTTCTCTAAAAAATCATTACACTTAATAACATTTCGGTTTGCGAAAATATCAGCGGAAAAATCATTAATATAAAGGTTTGCTGAACCTATTATCTCAAAAATATTATCAATTATTGTACTATCTCTGCTTTGCCTGCGGTTATTGAACATTAAGCCGTTATTGTCGTCTAAACAAATAATAATTTTCATTTTTACACCTTTTTATAACATATTTGCTTGATTTAGAAATTATTTTAAAATTTATATATCATAACAATAAAAATTATGCTTAATATATTAAGTATAGTCAATATATTAAGTATGCTATATTATTTAAGGGTGATACAAAATGATTTCATATAAGCCTTTTTATGAAACTCTTTTTAAAAAAAACTTAACTGAATACCATCTTATCTTCAAAGAAGGCATTTCCTCAAATACCCTCCAACGTATGAGAAAAGGTATGCCTATTACAACAAAAACTTTAGACACCCTGTGTTTTATTTTAGACTGTGAAGTTTCTGATATATTATATCACGATAAAACACAATAAAATATCTTATGATATTAATTTTTATATTCTAAATGATTTTTCTGTTTTTAGTTTCTCTCACTTAAAATAATTCTTTTTGTCCGAACATACAATAACCTTTATTATACCTCCTTTATTTTTATGTTAATTTTTATAATTTTAACTTTAAACTGTTTAGAAGATAAAACAACTCAAAGTTAAACTATTTTTTAATAAGTAAAGCAAGCAGGAAAGCCTGTTTTAAAAAAGTACAAATTTATTAAAAAATTTTCAAGATTTAAAAAACCCACTTTTATTATACATAATATTATATAAATAAGCAAGAACATTATATAAAGTTTGAGTATTTTATACAATCCTATCTATGAATAAATCCTTTTTAAAAAGGCGTACAATATTGAAAAAATGGTGTAATTTAGAAATTAGGTGTTTTTGAATTTTCTTGCTCTGTAAAAGAAAGTAGTCATAGGCATATTGCAGGCTTTTGCGGCTTGTTCAACCGATAACTCCTTGTTTATCCATTTTTTGTAAACTAACATAAAATTAGGCGGCAGTTCTTTAGGGGGTCTGCCAAATTTAACACCTTTAGCCTTTGCGGCAGCTATTCCCTCAGCTTGTCTTTGCTTTATATTATCTCTTTCACTTTCAGCGACAAAACTTAAAACCTGCAATACAATATCACTTAAAAAAGTCCCCATTAAATCCTTGCCCCGTCTTGTGTCAAGTACAGGCATATCAATAACAAAAATATCAGCTTTTTTTATTTTTGTTATTATTCTCCATTGTTCAAGGATTTCAGAATAGTTTCTTCCAAGTCGGTCAATACTTTTAATTATTATTAAATCATTTTCTTTTATATGTTTAAGCATTCTTTTGTATTGTTTTCTCTCAAAGTCTTTTCCGCTTTGTTTATCCATATAGATGTTTTTTTCAGGAACATTATACTCATTTAAAGCAATAAGCTGTCTGTCTTCGTTCTGTTCCTTTGTGGAAACTCTAATATATCCATACATCATAAATTAAAATCCCTCCTATATATGAACAGGCATTCCTGCAATATTTATTATAAAATAAAAAGACTTCTATATATAATCCCCAAATAGAATTGTAAAATACAGAAGTCTTTTTGTTTATTTTAACAATAAATTCATATAAAATTATTAAAGTTCAATATTTCTGTTGTTTTTTTCTCCAAATTTTTCCTCTGATGTCTTTTCTTTTTCTTCTGAAACCTCTTTGTTATCCATTGATAGTTCTAAATTAAGGAATTTAAGCCGGGATTCTTTCTCCCTAAGTTCAGAAAGCTGAGAAAAAGGCTTATCAACTTCAAGTTTGGCTAACCTTAAATTGTTGTTTACTTCCTCAAGTTTATTTTTTAAGTTATGACATTTTTGAGGAAGATTATCCAAAGCATTATCAATTCTTGTAATATTGCCAAATATGTCATTGCCTATTTCAATAGTATAAGAAATATTATTTTTCAATATAATGTTATAACAGGTTTTGAAACTATCAAAAGATGCAGACATATCAAAACCTTTATACCTGCCGATGGGTTTTTCTTTTTCACCCTGTTTAAGTTTGCGGCAGCTTTCAAGAAATGCTGTTCCGGCTGCTTTTTTATCAGTATAGATTTTTCCGTCAACAGTCATTTCTGAAAATGTATCTGTATAATTATTTTTTGCGATAGAAATATCTTTTTCAATTCCTTTGATTCTTTCTGTAAGATTTTGTATTTCTTCAGGATAAGTTTTAGTTATTTTTACTTGTAAATCACGCTTATTGTCTTGATATGAACCAAAAATTGTCCTTAATCTTATAACTTCAATATCAAGATTCATCTTTTCTTCTATTTTAGGATTTCCTGCCGCTAAAGCCTTAATTTGTGCGTAACTCAATACACTTTCGTCTATATCCTCAGCACTTCTTGCGGGAGATTTATCCGTCATAATCTGCGAAATGAATCGCTGTTTATTTTCCACCAACTGGAAAATATATGCGTCAAATGTTGATTTTGTAACATAATTAAATATGTCAACTTCGGCATTTTCATTGCCTTGACGAATTATTCTGCCGTTGCGCTGCTCCAAATCTGAGGGACGATACGGGCAATCTATATGATGCAGTGCTTTTAACTTTTTCTGACAATTTGTACCTGTACCCATTTTGCTTGTAGAACCAAGTAAAACTCGTATTTCTCCATTTCTTACTTTTGTAAACAGCGATTGCTTTTGTTCGTCATTTTTGCAGGAATGAATAAAAGCTATTTCATTTTCAGGTACGCCTTTGCTTATCAGTTTATTTTTAATATCATCATAAACATTGAAAGAACCGTCATTTTTTGGTGTTGACTGGTCACAGAAGATTAACTGGGTACTCCTTTCCGGCACAGTATCTTCCCATATTTTATATACATTTTTAACACACTCATTTACTTTGCTGTTTTCATAATCCGGCAGCATTTCATTCATAAGCCGCTGGTCTAATGCCAGTTTACGTCCGTCGTTAGTTATTCGGAGCATATTATCAACTTCCGACGTTACTTGTTTTTTTCTTATTTTGTCTGCTCTTTCCGCAAGTCCGTCAACCATTTCTTTCTGAAAGTCACTTGCCTCTGCCGCTATTGTATGATAGTTTGCTTTGGGAACAGGCAAATTAAGGCTTTCAGCAGTTTTTATATCCGCTATTTCTTTAAACATATTCATAAGTTCCGGCAAGTTAAAAAATTTTGCAAAACGTGTTTTAGTCTGATAACCTTTTCCCTCCGGTGCTAATTCAAGAGAAAGCTGTGTTTCACCAAAACAGCTTGCCCACGCATCAAAATTGTTTAATCCTTTTGCTTTTAATAAATCTCGCTGTAAATAACTTTGCATTATATATAATTCAGACATTGAATTACTTATTGGCGTTCCTGTGGCAAAAATGCAGCCTTTTGAGCCTGTTAATTCGTCTAAGTATTGACATTTCATAGCCAAATCTTCTGCTCTTTGTGATGCGCTTGATGCGTTTATTCCCGCTATATTTCTGCCCATTTTTGTATTAAAAAACTTATTTTTAAAAATATGAGCCTCGTCAACGTATAGCCTGTCAATTCCAAGTTCCTCGAATGTGATTGTTGTATCACGTTTACTGTCATTATTGAGTTTTTCAAGTTTAGTTTCAAGATTTCTTTTGGTTGATTCAAGCTGTTTTACGGTAAACTCCTGACCTGCTTCCGCTTTTGCACTTTCAATAAAGTCAATTGTTTCGTCAATTTCATTTTGAATATAATCAATTTGCCGTTCCTGTGACAAAGGTATTTTTTCAAGCTGTGTATGAGAAATAATTATTGCGTCATAATTTCCTGTTGCGATTCTTGAGCAAAATCTTTCTCTGTTTTCCTTTGAAAAATCTTTTTCGCTTGGGAGAAGAATATTTGCAGTCGGATAAAGCTGTAAAAATTCATTTGCCACTTGATTTATAATATGTTTAGGAACAACAAGCATTGATTTTGTGCAAAGACCAAGTCTTTTGCTTTCCATCGCACTTGCCACCATCTCGAATGTTTTCCCGGCACCCATAGTATGTGCGAGGAGAGTATTTCCGCCGTATAAAGTGTGTGCTATTGCGTCAACCTGATGTTTTCCAAGGGTTATTTCGGGATTTATGCCGCCGAATGTAATATGAGAACCGTCATATTCACGAGGTCTTATGGAATTAAAATTGTCATTGTAAATTCGGCATAAATCTTCTGTTCTTTCCGGGTCATTAAAAATCCATTCTTCAAATTTATTTTTGATAATATTTTGTTTTTCCTGTGCGAGTAATGTTTCTTTTTGATTTAAAACAGCCTTTTTCTTGCCTTCCGCATCTTCAACATAGTCCATAACTTTGACAGGTTTCATATTAAGGGTTTCCTCAATAATTTTATATGCGTTCATTCTTTTTGTGCCGTAAGTTTGTGTAACATTTAAGTTGTTTCTGTCCGCAACCTTGTTGCTTATTCCATAAGTTGCTGTATGCTGGTCATAAGAAAGAGATATTGTACTGCGATTCCCTCTTGAACCGCTTTCAAATGGATTTCCTGATTTCCAAGGATAATCGGAACGGCAAGTATTAGCAGTTCCAAGCAATTCATACATAAACTGCTCATAATATTTTGCCGGAACCCAAACCGAACCAAGCTGTACAGAAATTTCAGACGGACTTAGATCCGGCGGAATTACTTCTGTAAGTGATGAAACATTTATTTCATATTCGGGATTTTCTTTTGCGTAAAATTTTGCAGTTTCAAGTTTTTCACGTATATTGCCTGACAAGTATTCGTCTGCGTTTTCGTATTCCTTTGTTCGGGGATTTTTAAAGATTACACCTTTTAAATCCTCTATTATTTCTTCTTTTTCCTTTCCGCATAACTGTGACATAAAATCCAAGTCAACCTTTGCTCTTTCCGATATTGAAACAATTAACGCCTCACTTGATGTGTCAACGTGTTCAACAGGTACATAAGGAATAATTGTACGCTTTGTAAAAATATCGGCTTTTCCTATAAATTCTCCTTTATCGTTTATATTTTCAAGAGAAAGCAAAAGAGCCGATGTATCATCTTCACGAAAAACAGATTTATTATTTTTATCTGATAATAAGCCGAATTTATTTGTGAAATTATTATATCTTACATTAAGAACAGCTTGAAGTTTCTTTAATTCATTATCATCGCAAAATTCCTTTTGAGCATTAATTAAATTCCTCAGTGATTCAGAAATATTAACCATAAGTTTTATTTTTTCGGTTTTTATTTTGTTGAAGTTCTTTTCTATCATATTTTCATTTTCACGAAAATATATTTTGCCGTCAATAACCGCATAACAGAAATTACGGTAATTTTGCGGAATAATATTTGAGTTTTGCGGTTTTTCCTGCTCATCGTCAATAACAAGTTCACTTTCGGCAATTTTACCTTTTATTTTGCTTACAGCACTATTTAAAATTTCCGAAAAATCTTTATCAGCAAAGCCTTTGCAAACCGCTTTAGGTCCGTAAGCGCCCGTTACCGTTATCATTTCTCCGCATATCATTTCCGGGTGTTCAACAAAATAATTATTAATCATAATGCCATTTTTATCTTCTGACAGGTTTACCCAACCTGGTATTGGCTCTTTTGTGAAATCTGAAATACGGTCTTTTTTCTGTAAAAATACAATATCGTAAAATGTTGCGTCTGTTCCGGCATTTGCCTTGAATGCTTCGTTTGGAAGTCTTACAGCGCCTAATAAATCGGCTCTTTCAGCAAGATATTTTCTTACTGAACTGTCTTTTTTATCAAGAGTTCCTTTGCTTGTTATAAAGGCAATAACTCCTCCGGGTTTAATTTTATCAAGTGATTTTTGAAAGAAAAAATCGTGAATAAGGGCGCTGCTTTTAAAATTATTATCATTGACACGATAATCTCCGAAAGGAACATTACCGATTGCGGCATCAAAAAAATTGCTTTGAAAATTCGTCTTTTCAAAGCCTTTGATTTGTATATTCGATTTTGGATAAAGCAGTTTTGCTATTCTTCCGCTTATGCTGTCTAATTCTACTCCGTAAAGTTTTGTTTTGTCTGATAAATTTTCCGGCATACAGCCGAAGAAATTACCAATTCCCATTGATGGCTCTAATATTCTGCCTCCTTTAAACCCTAAGTTTTCCAAGCCTTTATATATTGCCTTTATAACTGTCGGCGAAGTGTAATGTGCATTTAAAACACTTGAGCGTGCAGAAGTATATTCTTCTTCAGTAAGAAGTTCTTTTAATTCTCCGTATTTTTCAAGCCAGTTAGACTTTCTTTCGTCAAAAACGTCCGGCAGTCCTCCCCAGCCAATATATTTTGAAAGTATTTCCTGTTCTTCAGGAGTTGCCTGTCTGTTTTCGTTTTCAATGGTTATAAGTGTTTTTACAGCGTTAATATTGTTTCTGTATTTTTCGTTTGGTGTTCCAACTCCTAATTGGTCATTGGTTATTCTAAAATTTTCTGCATTGACAATTTTGCTTTGAGGTATATTTTTTTCTTCTTTTACAGACTTGTTTATATTGCCAAGATATTCACCCAACGACGCTAAATTTTGTCTGCTGACATTTTCCGTTGTTATATATCGAATATTATCCGAAGTATATTTTATGGAAATGCCGACTTCACCGGGATAAATTCCTTGCAGAGATGTAACCTCAACTTCTTTGTCCTTATAAATAAACTTATCACCAAGAGTAATTTCATTTGCTTTTATATGTTTTTCTTTGGCACTGTTTTCGCTTTTATCGCTTGTCAAGTCTATATTGATGGCAAGCTGCTGAACATTTTTATCAATAATTTTTTCATTTGCTCTTGATACAAGTGTGAAATTGTGCTTTCTAATAAATTCTTCAGCACCGCCTATAAATGAAAATGAGGGAGTATTAGAATTTTTATCAATATTTTCAAAATTCATTATAAAGCCTATATTTTTTACTTCCCAATTTGTACCGTCATAGGCTATTATATCTCCAGCTCTAAGCTCAGCAGGTTTTTCATTATTATTCTCATTTCTATCTATATTGTCGGTTGTTTTTTCAATATCATTTTTAATAAACTGATGATGTTCATTTTCAGTACCTTTTTCCACTTGTATCTCACTTTGTCTTATTTCATCCTCTGTTCCAATATATTCAAAACCGTTTCTGTTAAGCGACGAAATTGTTTGCCCTGATTTACTTATTTTGTTTTGCAATTTCTTATCCGAATAAGTTTGAAAACTTATCATATCGCTGTCAATATCTGTTATAACACTATATTCAGCCGGAAATTCAATTTCTTTGCCGTTTGTACCGATTAAAACAATGGGTGAAAGATTTACAACATCGCCGATTTTAAGACTTTCAGCGTTTATTTTACTGCCATTTTCAAAATTTTGTTTTGATTCTTTTTGGGAATTTTTTATTTCTGTTTCCGTTCCGATATATTCAAAACCTTTTCGGGCAATATTTGAAATTGTTTCTCCCATTCTGCCGCTTACATTTTGTAAATTTATATCCGAATATGTTTGAATATCTATAATACCATCTTGAATATCTCTTATAACACCGTATTCGGATGGCAATACAGTTTTTTCATTTGTAATCCTATTGTTCCAAATAATATCGGGAAGTTTTATAACATCACCGATTTTAAGGTTTTCGGCGGTCATTTTTGGGGGAATATCCTTATCGGCAGTATTTTCATTTAAGTAATTGTTAAACTCCGATATTATATCTTTAAGATTGTTGTTAAAATATTTTTTGTTTATATTCTCAAATCCGCCGTATCCTGATTTAAAAGTAACATCATCAAAAAGACTCTTTTTTAAAACATTGTCCTTGTTTTCCGTCATTCTTGAACCTGTTCTGGTTATAATGCGTCTTTCTTCATTGCTGAAATTATGATTTGCCAATATTTTATCAACAGCGTTAATGATATTTTGCGGCTGAAAATTATCCTCTTTTTCAACAACTTCATCATCTATAATGTAATTGTCTAATGTATTCAGATAATCTTTTGTTTCTTCCTCTGTTTCAAATGTTTTGACTGTTCCGTCTTCATCAAAATAATAATCGTTATTTTCGTTATCCCAAACCGCAAAGTTTTCTCCGTCACTGTAAGCGTCTGATGTTTGAGTGATTTCATAACGATATTTATTTTCATTTTCAACTGTTTCACTGTTTAAAACCGTTTCTAAATCTTGTTTTGGCGGTTCGATATGAAATTTTACATTTCCTGATTTTATATAATTTTCTGCTTTTTCTGCACTGTCAAATGAAAATTCAAAATCCTGAGGAATACCTAAACCCTTTGAAACTTTGCCCGCAGCTTTGAAAGTCCCATCATTATTCCTTGATACTTTTTGGCTTGAAAAATAATTTGCTCCTGCGTCTGCAATCATCGGAATAGGCGTATCGTCTAAATAAATTGTCTGACCGTTTTCAAGAGCCTTAACAATATCGGATTTTTCAGTTTTCGGCTGCTCCTTATCATTGATGTTTTTATTTATTATAGGATATTTTTTCTTGAAGTTTTCAAATATTCTTGTTTCTTCTTCTGTTAAAGCTGTATTTTTTTCCAGAACCGGAATTAAATTTTCTAAAACAAATTTCGCTTTTTCAATTGAATCTTCACTTCTGTAAGGATTTCTCTCGATTTGATAATTACAAAATGATTTGATATGATAGATGATTGAACTGCCGTCATCTTCTATACAGTCACCTATATCAAACCTTCCGTCATACTCAAAATTATCACCATTTATAAGTGTTTGAATAGTAAAACTGGTTTTATCATATCCGCCGTCATACTCTATTGACATTTTTTTATCAAGATACTTAAATATTGAGTTTGCTAAAGCAAAAGGTATGTTTGAATTGCTCTCATTATCATTTTTTATAAAATTATCTAAACAGTGATTTTCTGTATAATCAATATCAACCATAACTTTATTGGCATTTTCTTGAATATCAGATTTTTCGTTCTCATTTTTTTGAATTTCAAATTCTCTTTTTCTGTCAATAAGAGTTTCAAACAAAGCATTTGCCAAAACGGGGTGAACATTGTAAATATATTCTCTTGTCAGGTCTTTTCCCGGTTCGTTGCTTTGGTATGGAAAACGGTATTTTAAACTTTCTTCTTTGCTTTTTTTGCTGTATCTTCCGTCATAATTAGATACATTTCTTGCGACAACATACATAGCTCTTTCAAGTGAAAATTCTTTTAAAATGCTGTCGGCAAAAGCGTCGCTGTCAAAAATATTATCATTGTGAAAATTGCCGTAATTGTCTGAAATGAAATTTCTGCACCTTATGTTTTCATTGTGGCTTTCACGCCATAAATCAAATTCGCCTTTTTCTCTTACATTTTCAATGCTGTCTTTGTAAAGAGGGGGCGTTGCGGTAATTTGTAAATCAGTTTTTTCCGCTCTTAATAAATCGTTCCAGTTTTTTAAATTATACTTTTCAAAATCCTCGTCAAACATTTTTAATGTACTTATGCCATATTCTTTTTGCATTTTATCCGCAAAACTTCTTCCTGCCTTGTCATAATCAGATGCAATAAAACAGTTATCTTTACTTATTCCATAATCTTCAGCAGTTTTTAAAACAACTTTATCTTTAAGCCCTGCCATTGATACAAGAAGAAAATCTTTTGCCGTTTCTTTGTCCATATCGTAGAAACTCATTAAGTCTATTGCACTTTCAAAAAATACCGCTTTTTTAGGAATTTCCTTGCCAAAATAAAAAGAAAAGCCGTTGCCTTTTTGCTCCGTTGTCTGCTCATAGCGTTTTGGAGAAGTTCCGCTTATTTCAGCGCCGCTTATATTTCCATCTTTGTCAAAGATTTTGAATACTGCATTTCCTTTTATATCCTGTCCGATTTTATCTTTTTTCAAAAAATCGTTTATTGTTTCGTCTGAAATACCTCGTATTTCGTGCAGATATTCCATTACTTTGTTTTTGTCGTTAGTTAGCTCATTTGGGAAAGGGTTATGCTCATTTTGAACGCTGTTATTTGCCGTTATTTCGCTTTCAGGCGGCTTTTTAACATCAGACCGCATATTTATTGCTTTATTGTTTAAATCAACACTGTGACCGTTAAAAGCAAGTAATTCTGTAACCGCATTCTGAAAATCCATATTGTAATATTTCATACAAAAATCAAGAGCGTTGCCGCCTGTATTTTGGCTGTTCCAAAAGAATTTATTTTCTTTTATCCGCATACTGTCGTGTTCCGGCATTGTATATTCGCTGCCGACACGCTTTAGCTGTTCTCCCCGGCTTTTTAAATAATCAACAAGATTAGTTTTTCTCACTGTTTCGAGCTGTTCAGCAGTAAAACTGTTTGCGGTCTGAACATTTTTGATAATATCATCGCATTTATCTTTATCAGCACCGCTGAAAGTTAAAGTTATTGTGTTATCGTCATTATATTTTCCGCTGTACTTGATATTTGCCTTTTCAAATTCCTCTGCCGCTTTTAAAGCAACATCGTTATCAAGTTTTCGATAAGTCTTTTTTGAAATATATTTAAACGTTGTGTTGCCTATGATATTTGGCTCGTTTCTGACCTCAAAATCGTTTTTAATCTTTTCGGCAGACTTTTCATCAACTTGTTTTTCCGAAGTTTTTAAAGATTGTTTTAAAGCAATTTCGGCTTGATTAAGTAAAGCGGCAATACTTTGGTCTTTTAAATTATCAGCTATTTCAGAATATATTTTATTTGCCTGTGTAATTAACTCATTTACTTTTAATAAATCTGAATTTTGGGCAAAAGAAAAAGCAGGGGAGTTAATATCCTCTGCCTTTTCGCTTGTATTCTCTAAATGTAAATCAGTTCGCTGTAAATTATCTCCCTTGCTCTGTTCTTGATGTTGTTCACTCTGCCGACCCATTCCATCTGGTTGGTTCGTTTGAGTTCCTCCGTCACTCCCTCGGCTTTCATCATTTCTTCCATCAGCCTGTCCTCCATTTCGTAAGCCGCTTTGTCCGTCTGTATCAGATGTTCCCAAAGACCATTTATCATCAGTGTTTCGTATGTTCCCGGATCCTCGTTTTTCAGATATTCCAGTCTGCGCTGTCCCCACATTCCCATCTCGTATTCTTCCTCCTCGTCCAGCTCCAGCATCGGAAGATACAGAAATGTTACTTCGTCCAGTGCGTATGTCAGACCGTTCTCCTCCATAAACTTCGGAAATTCCCTGCCCTCCGGCGTTGTTACCATCAAACTGTAATCTATCTGAATTTTGCCCGATTTGACGTCCTCCATTGTCTGCTGTAATCTCTCGTCCATTGCCTCTTGTGAGTATATATCTTTCATAATTATTGCTCCTTTCGATTTCTTTTTCAATCGTTTTAACTTCTCTTTCAATTTCTCTTAAAACCGTTCCGCTTATTTCACTGACAGCCTTGCCAAGCTGATTTATTAACTCAGCCGAGTTAAAATCAGTTACATTTTCAAAATATTTATCGCTTAAATTCGGTTCAAAACCGCATCTTTTTGCAGCAACATACCGAATACTGTATTTTGCTATACGATTAAATATATCCTCAATCTCTGAATTATCAAATTTTTCTAAATTCGTACCATTTTTATGATTGATAATATTTTTAATGTATTTGTCACCGCTATTCTCTAAAATGGTGTCTATCCTTTTTTTAACTATATCCGCAAAATTCTGCTCGTGATAAAAGATTTTTCCGAAGTTTTTATCTGAAATTTCATTAATATCCAGATTATTTTTTTCGGCTATGTTTTTGTTTACGGCGGCAAGCTGACTGCTTATCAGTTTCCATACTTTTACTTCTTTTGCATTTTCAAGTTCCCTTGTTGATGATATATCAAACACATAGCGAATTTTTTTGCGTCCGTTTTCCTCATACAAAAGAGGTAATCCTTTTTCGCTTTTCTGAACATATCTGCCAAAGTTTTTCTTCCACAAGTTATAATCGGCACACAATTCAGCGTTTGGATTTTGGGAAGATATAAGTATCTGGTCTGTAAAGCTGTATTTATAAAACTTTGATGCTGTATTGAGATAATTATACCAGTTATTAATGCTGTCTGCTGCTTTTTTCGTTTCGGTATTAAGTAAATTGCTTATTCGCTTAATTTTTTGCGTTTTTGTTTCCTTATAATCCATAAGCCTAAACCTCCTTTGTTTAGTCTATGTTATCGGCTTTTGGATACAATAAGCCTTTCGGCTTGTATTGTTTCAGCAAGCCGATAAGCCTGTTATTTAATTGTTTTTTGCCCAATCTTCAAGAAGTTTAAAAATTACATCTTCTATTTGCTTTTGAGTATATTCCTTTGGGAAATACTTTTGAAGATTTTTACCCGTAAGATTTATTTTTATGGGCGTTTCTGTTTCTTCTGTCATAATAGCGTCTATTACATTTTTGTCAAGTTTTCTTTCTTTGCTGAAATTTTTAAGCCTTACCGCCTGTTTCATTGACGGGATTGTTTCGTATTTATCTATTGCACTATACAAAATTTCTTGTTCGCTTTCTATTAAGTAAGATAGCTCAACAGCCGTATTAAATGGGATTTTCTTTTCGTCAACCATTTCAAGCAAGTCTTTGATAAGGTTTGTAAGTCGTATAAATCGTTGTATCTGATTACGGCTTTCGCCCATTTCTTCCGCAAGCTGTTCATCTGCTCTTAAATGTGTCCCAACTTGGGACGAATTTTTTTTAGGTCTGCCTGCTTGTCTTTTCATAGCATCAAGTTTCATTTTATAAGCAAAGGCTCTTTCAGAGGGTAAAATTTCTTCTCTTTGAATATTGCTGTCAACCATTAACAGGGTAGCGTCATCGTCAGTAAGTTCCTTAATTATTGCCGGGATTTTTGTTACTCCTGCTTTTGCACAAGCGTATTTTCTTCTATGACCGGAAATAATTTCGTATTTATCGTCTTTCGCTCTTACGATTATAGGTGTAAGCACTCCATATTCCTTTATGCTCTCAACCATATCCGCCATTTTTTCATCATCAATAATTTTAAATGGGTGGTTTTCAAAATTAACCAATGCAGAAATAAGAATTTCCGTAATTCCATTAGGATTATCGTTTCCGAAAAGGCTGTCAAGAGAGTTAAGTTTTATGTTGCTTGCTATTCCCATCTTTTACACCTCCCCGACAATTTCAGAAACAAATGCCTCATAAGATTTTGCGACTTTGCTGTTTTTAGCGTATTTATAAATACTGTTTCCGCTGACTGTTGTTTCATCTTGTTTTATACTGCGTGGAATAACATTTTTGAATATCCTGATTGTATCCCCATATTCGTTTTTTAAAAGCTGAATAATCTCTTTTGCGTAGTTTGTACGTCCGTCAACCATTGTTATAAGAATACCCTCAATTTCAAGTTTAGGATTAAGCTGTCTTTTGATTTTCATAATTGTTTTTATAAGCATCTGCAATCCTTTTAAGGGGAGGTAGGAGGCTTGCACAGGTATAACTACACCGTCAGCACAAGTAAGAGCGTTTATAGTTATCATTCCTAAATTCGGAGAACAGTCTATAATTATATAGTCATAATAATCTTTTATCTGTTCAATGTACTGCTTTAAAATCGTTTCTCTGCCGATTGTGTTAATAAGCTGTATTTCCATATCGGATAAATCTATATTTGCGGGAATAAAGTCGATATTTTCCTCGTGGTGAAGAATACCTTTTCTTCCAATTTCTATCTCATTAATAGTATCTCTTAAAATATCCGCAAGGGTATAATCAAGACTGTCCGGTTCTGCTATTCCAAGTGATACAGATAAATTTCCCTGTGAATCGGCATCAATGCAAACTACTTTATTGCCAAGTTTAGCAAGTCCAATTCCCAAATTTACCGCCGATACTGTTTTTCCCACACCGCCCTTTTGATTTCCACACATTATGACTTTACACATTTTAGTTTCCTCACTTTCTCCCCGTATAGCCGATAGAACAGCTTTTTAACATTTTGTCTGGTAACTTTGATTATTTCCTGCAAGCTGCAAAATCCATACGATACTCGTCAATATTTTTTCCGCCGACTTTCCACTTGTCATTTGCGTCGTGTATCATTTCTGTGTAGCCTGCTTGACGCATTTTTTCTTCGTTTTCAAAGGTTTCATAAATATAAACTCTTAAAAACATTGATGTTGATGTGGGTTCTCCTGCTTTAATTTCCAATTCCGCTGCTTTTTTCGCTTCTGTTTTGGACTGCCATTGTACCATATAAGCGACCATACTTCCAAGTTTGCCGCAAAATAATCTGCCGCTTACCTGTTTCGCAAATTTCCTTGCCGTTTCTCCGTCACTTCCAAACTGCTTTTTATTCATCATTTCAATCACCTTCATTATATTTTCTTTACATCTATATCGTACTATATATTCGATTATATAGCAAGTGAAACATAATAAAATTTTTGACAAAAATCCATATTATATTTTGTATAATATGCTGTATAGTCGATTTATAGCTTATATGATATAATGAAATAAAAATTTTATAGAGGTGAATTATTCTATGGCGTCACATACATCATCGCCCGAAGCACGAAGCAGGGCAGTAACCAAGTTCGTAAAAAATAAACTTGACAGAATTGAAATACGGTCAACAAAAGATAGCGGTTTCAAGAAAACAGTAACGGAACACGCAAGTAAACAGGGCGAAAGCGTAAACGCTTTTATTATTCGTGCGATCAAAGAAACTATTGAAAGCGATAATAAAAATTGCAGTAGCTTACATTAAAATATTTTCGGGCATAAAAATAGCCAATTTACAAGATTAAAATTACCTTATAAATTGGCTTATTTTTTAATTTTAAATTATTTTCTATTTTTCAACGTAGATATTGTTGATTGATGAATTTTTAATTTTTCTATTAAAAGTTTATTAAAACATTTTTGAATTATTAATTAATTTTATTTTGAATTGAAAGGATTGCACCCTCTAATGATGTTTCTTCTTTAGCTATAATTGCCCCTTTCTGAATTAAATATTCTTTCCAATTCTTATTAATAAGCTGTAATATCCATAATGACATATCTTCGTGTTTATGACAGTAATCAAGAAGATTATTAATAAGTTTTTTACTTAATCCCTTTCCTTTAAGTTTTCCCTTTATAAGAATATTTGTTATTCTAATTTGAGCTTCACATTTTTCGTCTTTTTTTTCATATAAAAGTTTTAAAATAATTTCCTGTTCCTTATTTTCAAAATGAATATTATACCTATTATCACTATCCTTATTACTTTTTACATCTAATTGTGTTATTTTTTGAGATTTAAAAAATTCTACTAAATAATCTATTAATTCTTTATCAAAATTATCATTATACATATTGTTATTCTCCTAAATTTTTACATTTATCATAATTTTTTAGCTATGATTATTGTTTGACACAACTTTACAACTTTTTATATCTAAACTTAAGGTGTTTCTATATAAGTGACTTTTGAAACCTTTTTTATCGTAAAAAGATTCAAAATCTCCTAAAATACTCTTTCAGCATTAAGAAAAATAAACTATAGACTCTGCACAAATCCTCAAACCTTTGAAAAGACTTGACCTAAATTTTAAATGACATTCGTACAAAAAAAATTGTAAAGTGATATTGTTTAATAGACTTCTTTCCAAACTACACTATTACAACAATTACATTAGGGAAAAAGATTTTTTTCAGTGTTTTAGCAAAACTGCCTTATATGTAATAGTTGTAAGGTTTAGAAAAGAAGTCTAATTTATCTGCAAAAATAAAAATATACCCTTACATCTTAACCAGTCAAGTAAAAATGAGATATAATATTAAAATTTCTATAATTTAACAGTGACAGCAGAAAGATTTGGTGAAAACACATTATTTACAGTATATTGAACTTGAATTTTTGCACAAGTTGCAGCTACTTTTGTTAACTCTTGAGAGATTCTTCCGCTTTCCGCAGGATGTTCGTACGCATATTTTTCTGCTTCTTCAATATTCATTTTTCAAATTTCTTCGCTCTTTTTCATAGCCATATTTTACCTTCTTTCAATAATTAAATATTTTCTGGCAAATAAATTATAAAAAAACTCTTTGCCTTTGTCAAGGTAAAAAACTGTAATTTCACGCAAATCAATTTTTACCAATAACTCTTAAAAGATAAGAAGAATCAATTAAACAATCAAGCATAATATTGGAAATAGGTCTTTTTGTTTCTGTTCGCTCTTTAAATAATTTTATCAAATTTATGGCGGCTTTACGAAACATATTTAAACTTTGCTGAACATATTTATCTTCAATCCTGCACCAATCTTCTTCAAAATGCACGTCTAAAAGCCAGTGCATACTTTCTACAGACCATTCCATTCTTGCGTGATGAAGTAATTCTTCTGATGTTAACTTTTTACTTGAAATATAATAATGCCATTCGTCTGTAATTCCTTTTTTGCTTGTAACTTCTGTATGAATTGCACCTATACTGCTAAGCCCACGCCATTCATTTTTTTGATTTATCCACTCTATTTGCGATGTCGTATATGCCGTCCTTTTCTCAATTCGACCGTAATTTTTTTCTGTTTTTGACAATATCTCCATATCTTTTTGTAAATTACTGTCTTGAACATAATCTTCTATATCTTTTTTTAGATTCAAGTGATTATCTTTTACACATAACAAATAATCAGCTTTTTGATTTATAATTATTTTTGCTGTTTCTTTTTGACAATTTAATGCGTCTGCCACTATCATTTGCCCGTTAATATTTAATGTTTTCAGCAGTTCTTGTACCGCCTGTATTTCATTACTTTTTTCATCCGTTGCTTTTTGTGCAAGCGTCAATCCAAGTTCTGAAATTTGTGCGCTGATTATATGAAGTGGAGTTTCTATTTTTTCCATTCGGTTTGTTGAACATATCGTCTTTCCATCAAGTGAAATAGTCAGTCTTTCTGCGTTTTCCGGCATAAATGAATATACCCAATTCATAAAACATTTGTTTAGGGTTTCTATTTTTATCATTTTTAACATACATAAAATCCAATAATAACAAGGAATATGCTTTATTTCGAATTTCTCCTTTAAAAATTCGCTTACTTTACTATTTGCCGACCATTGATATATTTGTCTTACGTTTTTTAGTCCGCACATACTTCCCAATATTACTATTGTTACGATTTCTGGTATTCTACAAAAATATCCATTATCCTCTTCTACTGTCTCTACTTCTTCAAAATATTCTGTTATTCCGTTATTTTTCATAATATCCATTATATCATATCTGTTATATTTTTTAAAATTGATTTGCGTGCTGTAATTTATAGGACAAATGTAATTAAAAATAATTTATTGTAAAAAAACACTAAAAAAATAACTCTTAATTTAACATTTATGTTAATATCCGGTTTTAGGAAGTTTACCGCCTACTGCATAAATTGTAGTAAGCCAGGTGCTATTGCCGATTACCCATTCACCTTGATATTTTCCGCCTATATCGGCTTTGTTAGCGAATTGTAAACCGTTAGGAAGATTTCTCTGAATATACATATAAACTTTTGGCTGTTCAACCTGTGCAAATCCGGCTTTAACAGTACCAAACATAAGGCTGAAACTTGTTACATATTCATCGCTCGCAAGTCCTATTTCAGCGTTTGTACAGCCTACAACATTGTTTTGTGTAGTTGACAGATTATCAGCGATAACCTTTGTATTGCCTTTATTTGTTGTAACCATAACTTTATATTTTAATGCCTGATTATAAGTTCCTGTTACGATTTTTGTAACTCTGCCTGCGTTTGTTGGAATTACATCTCTCCAGAAAAAGTCTGTAAGAGGAACAGAAGAAGTATTCTGAACCGCTTTAATATCATAGCAGATTGTACTGTTTGGAGTAGCTTGAATATTTCCGGTTTTCTTTATAGAAACGCCTGTATTTGCGCTGTAATTCAAAAATTCCTGCTTGATAATTTGTGTTGCAAACTCTATTTCTATATCAAGCTGTTTATTTGAAAGACGGTAGTTATCTGGCGCTTTAACTTCTTTTACGATATATCTTCCGATAGGCAAAGGATTTGAAACCGCTTTTCCGTCATTACCCGATACAAAACGGTCTGCCATATTTCCTGATTTATAGGAATATACTTCAAATATTGCTCCCGCAAGTGGTGTTCCTGCCGGAAGTCCGTTTACTTGATTATCGTCTGCTGATAATTTTGTGAGCTGAATCTGTCCCATTTGCGGAGTATTAGTCCATATAATTTCTGTAACTTGTCCGGCTTTAAATTCAACGGTTTTAGGCATTTCATCAAGGTAATAACCGTCTGCCGCTCTTGTTTCACGAATTGTATAGCGACCCTCCGGAAGTTCTGACGGCAAGTCAACAATACCGTTATTATCAGTGTAATATGTTCCAACAACTTTGTTATTTGCGTCAAATACCATAAATTCAACATTGTAGATAGGCGCTTTTGTTACAGAATCGACTTTTACAATGCGTATTCCTGCTTTTTGAGTGTTGGTTAATTTAAGTGCTGCCTGTTTTCCGTCAGTTACTGTAACAGTATGAACATCAGTATCAAGTATATAACCGTCTAAGGCTTGTATTTCAATAACGTGATATTCTCCGGGAGCAAGGTTATTTATTCTTATTCTTCCATTTTTGTCGGTTACGTAAGAGCCGGAAATATCACCGTTTGCTTTTGTGTTTTTATTTGGACTGTTGTTTTCAGTATCAGGTTGATTTTGGTCAATAATTCTTGATGTTACTCTTTCTCCGTTTGCCTTTTTAATATCGAAAACAACGCCTTCGAGGGGTTCTCCTGTGTTTTCATCAGTTTTTACAATCAAAAGACTTGAACAAGGCTTATTAAGCACTTCAAGAACAGTATTTTTTCCCGATTTTACTTCAACCATTTTGGGTTCTGCGTCAATGAAATAATCGTCAGCGGCTTTTGTTTCTGTAACATAATAAGTGCCATCTTCAAGGTCGGGAATATAAATTTGTCCGTTTCTGTCTGTTTTAAATGTATATCCTCTTACGCCGTTTTCGACCTTTTCACCGTTCATTTTGGTAACAATAAACTCAACACCGGAAATAGGTTCTTTTGTTACAGAGTCTAATTTGAGAATTTTAAGTCCCGCAAGCGGTTTATTTGCAAAAGTTACAACTGTTGGCATATCTGTTTTAACTTGTACAGTTTTAGGTGTTTCGTCTAAAATGTAATTTTCCGGTGCTTTTATTTCTTTGACAATATAATAATCTGGAGAAAGGTTAGGAATGTTGATAAAACCTTGTGCGTCAGTTACAAAATCTGTACCGTTTTCGTTTGTATAGATTTTTTCGCCGTTTTGCTTTTCAATAGTAAATTTTGCTCCCGCAAGCGGTTTGCCTGTTATCTCGTCAATTTTCTTTATTTGAAGTCCCGCAAGTTTTTTATTCTCAAAAACGATTTTTAAGAATTGATTGCCTGTTATTTCAACATCTTTTGGAGTTTCATCAATCATATAACCGTCAGGCGCTTTTGTTTCGGCAATTTTGTACCAGCCGTTATCTAAACTGTCAACAATTATAACTCCGCTTTTATCGGTAGTATATTCACCGATAATATCTCCCGATTTTTTGTAAACTGTAAACTTTGCTCCGGAAAGAGGCTCGCCTGTTGCAGAGTCTTTTTTAATAATCTGAAAACCGCTTTTATATTTATTTTTAAATGTTACTAAAGTCGGAGTGCCTGTTTTTACCTCAACGGTTTTTGGAGCAGAGTCAAGAATATAATTTTTAGGCGCTTTTACTTCTGTAACAATGTAATAATCAGGCTGTAAATTTGGAACATTTACAAATCCCGATTCATCAGTAACATAAGTATCGCCAATTTTTTCACCGTTCTGCTTTGTTACGGTAAATTCTGCTCCTGCTAATGCTGCACCGCTGACCTCATCAATTTTTTTAATTTCTATTCCTGTCAGTTTTTTATTCTCAAAAACAATTTTCAAGAACTGATTGCCTGTTATTTCAACATCTTTTGGAGTTTCATCAATCATATAACCGTCAGGCGCTTTTGTTTCGGCAATTTTGTACCAGCCGTTATCTAAACTGTCAACAATTATAACGCCGTTTTTATCGGTAGTATATTCACCGATAATATCTCCCGATTTTTTATAAACTGTAAACTTTGCTCCGGAAAGAGGCTCGCCTGTTGCAGAGTCTTTTTTAATAATCTGAAAACCGCTTTTATACTTGTTTTTGAATGTTACTAAAGTCGGAGTGCCTGTTTTTACCTCAACGGTTTTTGGAGTAGAGTCAAGAATATAATTTTTAGGCGCTTTTACTTCTGTAACAATGTAATAATCAGGCTGTAAATTTGGAACATTTACAAATCCCGATTCATCAGTAATGTAGGTATCGCCAATTTTTTCACCATTTTGTTTTGTTACTGTAAATTCTGCTCCCGCAAGTGCAGCACCACTAACATCATCAATTTTCTTAATTTCTATTCCCGTCAGTTTTTTATTTTCAAAAACAATTTTCAAGAACTGATTGCCTGTTATTTCAACATCTTTTAGTGTTTCATCAATCATATAACCGTCAGGCGCTTTTGTTTCGGCAATTTTATACCAGCCGTTCTCTAAGCTGTCTACAATTATAACTCCGCTTTTATCGGTAGTATATTCACCGATAATATCTCCCGACTTTTTATAGACTGTAAATTTTGCACCCGAAAGCGGTTCTCCTGTTGCAGAGTCTTTCTTAATAATCTGAAAACCGCTCTTATACTTATTTGTAAATGTTACAATGGTTGGTGCATCTGTTTTTACTTCAACTGTTTTTGGGGTATTATTGAGCAAATATCCTTTAGGTGCTTTTACCTCTGTTACAACATAATATCCGGGTTGTAAGTTAGGAATATTGGCAAATCCGGATTTATCTGTTGTATAAACATCTCCAATTTTTTCTCCATTTTGCTTTGTTACAGTAAATTCTGCACCAGCAAGAGCTGCACCACTAACTTCGTCAATTTTCTTGATTTGTATCCCTGTCAGTTTTTTATTTGTAAATGTTACAAGTGCAGGTGTTTCTGTTTTAACTTCAACCGTTTTTGGTGTTTCATCAAGAAAATATCCGTCAGGTGCTTGTATTTCTCTTACAACATACCAATCAGGAGCAAGAGTAGAAATATTTATCAGACCGTCTTTGTCTGTTGAATACTCACCGATAATTTGACCGTCTTGTTTTTCAACTTTGAATTTTGCTCCCGCAAGCGGTTCTCCTGTCTTATCATTTACTTTCTTAATAATAAGACTCGTCAATTTTTCATTAGGAAATTCAAGTGTTATAGTTTTTGTATGATTAATCTCAAAATCCTTTGCAGCCTCAACAAGTTTATAGCCATTTGGTGCTTTTACTTCAACTGCCGAATACCAGCCTGTTTCAAGATTGTCAATCTGAATCAAGCCTTTATCATCAGTTTTGTATTCCCCAATAACATCACCAGATTTTTTTGTTACTTTGAAAATCGCTCCCGAAAGAGGTTCTTTTGTTGATGTATCATATTTCTTAATTACTAAACTTGACATAGGATTGTTTTCAAAAGTAACTTTAACAAACTGGTTATTAGTAATTTCAACATCTTTTGGCGTTTCATCAAGAATATAACCGTCAGGGGCTTTTGTTTCAACAATTTTTATCCAGCCGGGTACAAGATTATCAATAATAATTACGCCGTCTGCGTCTGTTTCATACTTTCCAATTTCCTCGCCGGATTTCTTGTATACCTTAAATTCAGCGTGTTTTAAGGGCTGTTTTGTATTGCTGTCAATTTTTATAATCTGCAATCCGCTCTTTTTGTTATTGAAAATTTCAAGTGTACAAGTTTTTCCGTACTCAATTTCAATAGTCTGTGCTTTATTTTCGAGTATATAGCCATTTGGAGCTTTTGTTTCCTCAACAATATAAGTTCCTTTAGGCAAGTTTGGTATTTTAATTAAACCTTTTTCATCGGTAGTAAAGAAACCGTTTTTTTCGCCTATAACACTGCCTTTTGATGTTGTAACCTTAAATTCAGCATTTGCCAAAGGTTCTTTTGAAACAGCGTCAAGTTTCTTAATAACAAGTGTTCCATAAGGGTAATTGTCAAAAGATAATTTTTGTGTTTTTCCGTCAGGCTTAACCTCAATAGTTTTAGGAGTATCATTCAAGGCATAATTTTCCGGTGCCTGTATTTCTGTAACAACATAACTTCCTGGTGCAATGTTATTAATTAAGATTTCACCTTTACTATTTGTTGTATATTCGCCGTTAGAGTTTCCAACAACTTTACCATCATTATCAGTAATTTTAAACTTAGCGTTTGCAAGAGGTTCTTTTGTTATCCCGTCAACCTTTGTAATGAGTACAGCACCATAAGGGTAATTATCAAAAGATAACTTTTGTGTCTTTCCGTCAGGCTTAACTTCAATAGTTTTAGGAGTATCATTCAAAGCATAGTTTTCCGGTGCCTGTATTTCTGTAACAACATAACTTCCTGGTGCAATGTTATTAATTAAGATTTCACCTTTACTATTTGTTGTATATTCGCCGTTAGAGTTTCCAACAGCTTTACCATCATTATCAGTAATTTTAAACTTAGCGTTTGCAAGAGGTTCTTTTGTTATCCCGTCAACTTTTGTAATGAGTACAGCACCATAAGGGTAATTATCAAAAGATAACTTTTGTGTCTTTCCGTCAGGCTTAACTTCAATAGTTTTAGGAGTATCATTCAAAGCATAGTTTTCCGGTGCCTGTATTTCTGTAACAACATAACTTCCAGGTACAATGTTATTAATCAAAATTTCACCCTTGCTGTTTGTGGTATATTCACCGTTAGAGTTTCCAACAGCTTTACCGTTATTATCAGTGATTTTAAACTTAGCGTTTGCAAGAGGTTCTTTTGTTATTCCGTCAACTTTTGTAATGAGTACAGCACCATAAGGATAATTGTCAAATGACAATGTATATGTTTTTCCGTCTGTTCCTACTTCTACCGTTTTTGAAGTGTTGTTTGTTACATAATTCTCCGGCGCCTGTATTTCCGTAACAACATAACTTCCGGGTTTTACATTATTGATTAAAATTTCACCATTAATGTTTGTTGTATATTCACCGTTTCCAACAGCCGCACCGGAATTGTCAGTAACCTTAAATTTAGCATTTGCCAAAGGTTTTTTAGTTACTCCGTCCGTTTTTGTTATGAGAATTGAACCGTAAGGATAATTTGAAAATGTAAATTCCAATACGGTTGTTCCGTCTGTTTTCAAAAAACCGTTTTGCTGACTGTTTTCAGATATTAAATAATTTTGGGGAGCCTGAACTTCTTTAACAACATAATATCCGGGTTCAAGACCTGTAATAACTACAATACCGGAATTATCTGTTGTATATCTTCCTATATTTGTTCCGGGTACTCCTGATACCTGTTCATCAGCACGATATAATTCAAATGACGCTCCCGCAAGCAATTCTCCTGTTATTGCGTCAGTCTTTTTTATAACTATACTGTTTAGAGGAAAATTCCAGCCTTCGCCTTGTGAATAATATTTACTGCCCGAAGAATATTCTATTTTTGAATTTGTTACTTGTGTGTTTGAAATGGCTTGCTGTTTATTTGGCAGTGTATTTGAAACAGGTAATTTTATATTATTACTGTTTAAAATATTATTTGCTGATGGCTGTTTTGACTGATAATATTTATCCATTTCAGGCAAATAAGCATTTTCGCCTTTATCAACATATATTCTTGTAACAGGGTTTTTAGGTAAAGAAAAGCCTATTGCCGGCATAGTTTCAGTTAAAATATACCAGCCTGCATTAACTTTAGGAATAATAATCTGACCGTTTTCGTCTGTTTTATATGAGCCGATAGTTTTAATTCCGCCGTTTGGCATTTCATATTCAACTTTAAAAGTCGCTCCCTTTATGGGCTTGCCCGTTAGACCGTTGCTTTTCAAAAAAACAAGAACAGGTTTTCTTATGTTATCGAATTTTAAAGTCTTAGTTGTTCCCCACTCTAAGGCAATTTCTTTTGATTCTGTATATAAGTCATAGCCATCAGGCGGCATAAATTCTTCAACTTTATAAATTGTCTTGTCTAAATTCTCAATAAGAATTTCGCCTTTTTCATCAGTTATATACTCATTTACAGTTTTGTCCTCAACCTTTGTAACTCTAAATTCAGCATTTTTAAGAGGCTGACCTGTTGCAGCATCAACTTTTAAAATGCGAAGTTTAGGTTTTGCTTTGTTAGTAAAAACAAGCTGTTTGCATTTTCCCCATTCAAGCTGTATATCTTTGTGTTGATTTTCAAGAAGATAGCCAGCCGGAGCAACAATTTCCTCGACTGTATAAATCTTATCTTCCAAATCGGTAATAAGAATACGACCGTTTTCATCTGTTACATATTCGCTTGTGGTTTTGTTTTCAGTTTGAGTAATACGAAACTTAGCGCCCTTTAAAGGTTCTTTAGTTTTCTCGTCAATTTTAAGAATTTCAAGACTTGGTTTTGCTTTATTTGTAAATATAAGCTGTTTAGTCATTCCCCATTCAAGCTGTATATCCTTGTGCTGATTTTCAAGAAGATAACCAGTAGGAGCAATAATTTCCTCAACTGTATAAATCTTATCTTCCAAATCGGTAATAAGAATACGACCGTTTTCATCTGTTACATATTCGCTTGTGGTTTT
>CAJTVH010000016.1 GCA_910579745.1 uncultured Clostridia bacterium
TTCTACATGATATTTTCTTGGTCTCATTTTTAATCACCTCAAAAATATCATAATATATTTTTATTGAAATATCAAACCTTTTAGTGTACTAGTTTATTTCCTAATTCTTAGAGTTTTACAAACTCTTTTAAGTTCTGAGTTTTTCAGAATTTAAAACAATTTGTAACGTAATCAAGATAAAAACGGTGTAAAATTTTGAATATAAATTTTACACCGTTTTTATTTATGGGTTTAATTATTACGCACATTATTATTCACTTGTCACAGGCGGTTTTTGATAAAGTTTTCGTTCAATTTGTTTACGTTTTTTTTGTATCAAAATTAACGTTTCTTTTGCATTTTCTTTTTTGGCTACTTCTTCGATATCCTCCAATATTGTCAACTGGTCAAACAAATGACAATTCAATTCTTTTTCATTGCTCGGCATATAATCACCCTCTAATTCATTAATTAAGTAAGTTTCATAATTATATTATACCATAAATAAAAATACAGTGTAAATCCTATATTCAATTTTTATATTATTGGATTAGTTCAGCTTAATATCCTCAATATTGTAGTAATCTTTAGAATTATAAGAAAAAATGGAAATTAAATTTTAAAAACTTCCATCTTATAAATCTTAATATATCTTGGGCATATTTCAGTAATATAAGTTTTTTCATCAAATTGGTTATCATTTTATAAATTTATTTTCATTAAATATGATTTCAAATAATTTAAACATATTTAACAGAACCTATATGTGTTGTTGCCTCGTATAAAAGTTTATAACTATACTTTATAAAACTCTTATAGTAGTACTAAATTTTGATAAGTTTTTAGAATCTGTTATCACTTCTGCGTCCGCTAAAGTATTATTAGATATTATACAGTGTTTAAAAATTAAGCTGCTCATACATTTTGTCCTTTTCACAAAGTCGCTTTGTCAAAATTTCCTGTTCCATTCCATAGTTCGCCATCATTTTTCCGTCACATGTTATAAAATATTTAGCTCTTTTCAATACAACGTTTAATTTTTTTAAATTATCAAAATTAAGTCTACCTACCCTCCTGGCCGAAATAATTTTATAAGCGGATTTAACCCCTATACCTGGAATCCTTAAAAGCATCTCAATATCAGCTTTATTTATCTCAATCGGAAATAAATGTATATTTCTGATTGCCCATTGACATTTAGGGTCTAATCCCAAATCAAGATTTTCCTTTTCTCCTAAAATTTCCTCAGCGTTAAAACCATAATATCGTAAAAGCCAATCCGCTTGATACAATCTATGTTCTCTAAGCATAGGAGGTTTTACGATAGGTAAAAGCTTATTGTTTTCCGTCACAGGAATATACGCTGAATAAAAAACTCTTTTCAATTTAAATTTATTATAAAGGCCTTCCGCAAGATTAATAATTTTTCTGTCATTATCTGGAGTGGCACCTACTATCATTTGAGTACTTTGCCCAGCTGGGGCAAATTTAGGGGCGTTTTTATAAACAACAATATCGTTTTTATTTTCCTGAATAGAATTTCTTAAAGCTTTCATAGGTTTAAAAATAGCGTCCTTACTTTTATCCGGAGCAAGCAATTTAAGGCTCTCGCTTGACGGCAACTCAATATTAACACTCATTCTATCGGCGAGAAACCCCGTTCTTTTAATAAGTTCCTCATCCGCCGACGGAATAGCCTTAACATGAATATAACCGTTAAATTTATATGTATTTCTCAAAATGAATAAAGTTTTGTATAACAATTCCATAGTGTAATCAGGATTTTTAAAAACAGCTGAACTTAAAAATAATCCCTCTATATAATTCCTCCTATAAAAATTCATCGTGATTTCTGCGATTTCCTCGGGAGTAAACATAGCTCTCTCTACGTCGTTTGATTTTCTGTTAATACAGTATTGACAGTCATAACTACAAAAATTTGTAAATAAAATTTTTAAAAGAGAAACACATCTGCCATCGCTTGAAAAACTATGGCAGATCCCACATAAAGAAGTATTACCAAGAGAACCTTTTTTACCTTCTCTTTTAACGCCACTTGACGTACAAGCGACATCATACTTTGCGGCGGATGATAATATTTTAAGTTTATCGTTAATTTCCATAAAACTCACCCCAAACAAAAATTCTATCTATATGTATTATACACCATATTTTCGACAAACGCAAACTTTTATTTGAGATTTTTTTATATTTCAATCAAATTTTCGAAAAAATATATGCTAAAAATCTTATTATTATTAGATTAAAAAAATAATTATTACATCCTACTTTATCCATAAATTATTTAAAACCGTATATTTCCTTAATAGCTATTGAAACGTTTAATAGCGCCATTCATCATTTTATATAACCGTTTATTAACTCAATACATTTATCATACTCAAAATTCTCAATATGTATATCAAGGGATTCAATAAATTCATTAATCTCATTCGTGTAACTTTTTTTATTAATTTCAGCCATGGCGGTTTCCATCGCGCTTATGTCAAAATCACCAGCCGCCTTTTTAATTGTAAGCAAAAGATTATTATCAAGAGTTGTAAAAATTTCCTGACTATCCTTTTTATTCTCTTCCTCATATTGTAAAATAAATTTTTCTATATTTGAAAGAAGTTCCTCAAGCTTTTTATAAAAAGCATCTTTATTGTTTTTAATATACTCCGTATCATAATCATTAGCGGCCATTTCAAGAAGCCTCGCTTTTTCTGAAATGAAAACCGCGCCTATATTGGCGCTTGAACTTTTAAGCCCGTGAATTTTAATTCTAAAGGTGTCTAAATCATTTTCTATCAGCTCGTCAAATTGACTATACATAATTTTGGTTTCCCTTGTATATGATTTTAAAATTTTATAATACGCTTCTACTTTTCCATTAACGTTTTTTAGAATAACAGAAGAATCTATGCCTTTTATTTTTATCGCGAAATTATCTGTTTTAACACTTTCTTCAGTTTGCTCTTTTATATCGTTTCTAATAGGCAAATAATCATATAGAACTTTATTAAGCTGCTTCAAGTCAATAGGTTTAGCGAGAAATCCATTAAAACCATTTTTCATAAAATAGTCGCGTGAACTTGTAAGAGCGTTCGCCGTAAGAGCAATAATAGGAAGTTTTTTGTATTTTTCACCGTCAAGACTTCTTATTATTTTTGTTACGTCAACTCCATCCATATTTGGCATCATATGGTCCATAAATACAAGGTCATAATCTTTTTCCTTAATCATTTTTATGGCTTCCATACCGTTTGAGGCAACATCTACTTTCATATCATAAGGCTCCATAAGACCTTTCGAAACCCTTAAATTAACATTTAAATCATCGACAATAAGCACTCTAGCGTAAGGTATAGAAATTATTTTCTCATTAAGACATCCGTTTTTTTCCTCAGTAAACTCATCCTCATCATCTTTAAATATAACTTCTTTATCAACAGGATCAAAATTTACAACCTTTTGCTTTATACCTATTGTAAAAACACTACCCTTTCCGTATACACTTTCAACGCTTATAAACCCTCCCATCATTTCAGCGAGATTCTTGCTTATAGCGAGACCAAGACCAGTTCCAGAAATAGAGCGGTTTTTCCTCGTATCAACTTGATTATACGTTTCAAAAAGCTTCTTCATATCTTCTTTTTTAATTCCAATTCCCGTATCGGAAACCTTCATAGTCAAATTAACAAATTGATCGTCTTTTTCGTTAATCTTCCATTCAATATTAAGTTTAATTTGACCTTCTTTTGTGAATTTAACAGCATTTCCAAGAATATTAAATAAAATTTCTTTAATCCTAATAAAGTCGCCGTTATAAACAGCAGGTAAGTCATCCGGAATATCCACATCAAACTCAATAGGCCTGTCATAAAGTCTTACATTTATAATATTATAAACATCATGAAGAACATTTCCTATGTTATAGTCCTCATCAATAATCTCAAATTTTCCTGACTCAATTTTTGATAAATCAAGAATATTGTTTATTATCGTAAGAAGGCTTTTACTTGATGTCAAAATACTTCTGATATTTCCTCTCTGATCCTCGTTCAGCTCACCTCTTAACACAATTTCACTAAGGCCTATAATAGCGTTCATCGGAGTTCTTATCTCATGACTCGCGTTCGCGAGAAAATCACTCTTCGCCCTGTTCGCGGCGTCCGCCTCGTCTTTCATTCTGATAAGCTGTTCGGCGTAATAATGAGCGCTGGTAACATCGAATATACAAGCGGCATAACCCTTTATAATTCCATCGTTATAAATTTTAGACACATGACACTCATAAAATTTACCTTTAATCTCAAAATCATTTCTTCCGTCTTTTTTTAACATTTCACTCAAAATAATAGAACATCTGCTTATTTTGTCACCTTTTTTCATATACTTAAGCCTCGGAAAAACATTTTTCGCCGATAAATTAGATTCAATATATAAAAAATTCTGATCAACAAAAATCATAGCTTCAACCATATTTTGAATAATGATTTCCTTAGCCGACTGAACAAGGTCAAAAACACGGTATTTATATATAATTATAGCAAAAAACACAGAGGAAATAATAAAACCTAAAGCTGTAAAGTCAGGAACCTTTGGGGAGAATAACGCCTCAACAAATATAAAAAATGATGGAATAAAAATAGACACAAGCATAAAAAAATTTTTCTTTTTTTCCTCTTTCTCACACTTTATAAATTTTAAAATTATTTTATACAACATAAAAGCGGCAAAAAGAAATCTTACGGCGATAAACAAATATAATAAAATTCCTTTATTATAAATAATATGATGATAGAAAGTGTTTTCACTGTCATATATGTATGATATAAAAAATAAATTATGATATTCCAAACAAAAAACACCTATCAAAATAAAACTATTAATAATAATACCGCTAATATAAAAAGATTTAGGAATTTTTATCTCAAAAAGTTCTAAAATAAAATAAAACATAGTCATCGTTGAAAAACAGCTTCCTATAAATTGAATTTTTATGGCAAGTAAGGCCACTTCAGCATTCACGCTTAAAAACTCAAAACAAATAGCGGACACTTGAATAAAGGAAGAAATCATCGTTAAAAGAAGATATTTGTTGTTTAAAAAGCTTTTCCTACGAGCCATAAAACAAGTAAATAATAAAGAAAGAACAACTCCTATCCCCTGTAATAACAGTAAAAAACAATACAAACTCATCACACTCCGATAAATTATCTCAAATAACTCATATATGAATTTAATCTTTTGATGCCATTATATCAAAAAACAAATTATTACTTATTGAAAATTTTATAATAATTATTAAACCTTGCGGATAGTAAATTTTATTAAAAGATAAATACCACCATTAATAAAAAAATATGTAAAAACCCAAAAAAATAAACACTATTCATATTAAACGTGCCAATATTTCTCATAATTTAGTTTTTTAATTTGGAATTGATACTATAAAATACAATCTTGTAACAATCTACAAATAAGTATATTATAAAAATTTTTCCATTCTGTAAATTTTTATTTTATAAAATACTGTAAAACAATGAAAAACACCAGTTAATATTTAATTTAAATTAAACCCATAATTTTTTTATATTTTTATATATTAAATCATTAATCTTCGAGAACATTTTTTATTTTTTGAAGTAAATTTTCTGGTTGAAACGGTTTGACAATATAATCACTAAGACCTTCTTTAAAACATTCGACAACCATTTTTTTATCTGATATAGCTGTAAGGTATATAACCGGAATTATATTATCCCCAAACTTTTCCTTTATTTTTTTCATAGTTTCGAGACCGTCCATAATAGGCATCTGTATGTCCATAAGTATAAGATCAGGAAAGTCCTCAATGTTTCTGCTTAAAAAATCAATAGCCTGCTTTCCCGAAGTAACTACAGAAACTCTATAAAATTCATCAAGTATAAGTTTTACCGTTTTAAGATTTACGGCAACATCATCAACCACCAATATATGTCGTTTCATAAATAATAACTCTCCTTTAACAAAATATATTTTAACAAGCGCCACTAAAAAACAGTCTTGTAAAATTTCTTTTATCACAACATATTAAGTAAAAAACTCTCTCTTTTAATTATACTACATAATTTTTTATTATTCCATAACATAATTAAAAATTTTGTAAAAAATTCATAATAAAAAAACTCAAAAAAATCCTAATTCTCATTAAAAACTTTATTTACCTCGTATTCAGATAGTTCTCTGACTTCCCCTTCCATAAGCTTTTCATCAAGTTCAAGACCACCAAACTTGACTCTTTTTAAAAACAAAACTTTTTTACCTATTACATTAAACATTTTTTTAATCTGATGAAATTTCCCCTCTGATATTTCAACAAAAACATCTGTACAATTACTTTTAATTTTACAAACCTTAAGCCTTGCGCTTTTGCAAACTTCTCCATTGTCAAATATAATTCCGTCAAAAAAAGCTTTAATATCATTTTTGTCAATAACCCCTGAAACCGTAGCGAAATATCTTTTAAACACATGCTTTTTCGGAGAAAGAGTATTATGAGCAAAATCACCGTTATTCGTTAAAATAAGGAGTCCAACTGTATCTTTGTCAAGTCTTCCAACCGGAAAGAGATTAAATTTATGGTATTTTTCAGGTAAAATATCAATAACTGTTTTTTCTCTGCCGTCTTCCGTAGCCGAAATAACTCCCGATGGCTTATTCATAAGAAGATAAATATATTTTTTATAAAAAACTTCTTTTCCGTCAACATATATTTTATTTTTATCGGTATCAACTTTTATATCACTTTTATTAACCTTTTTATCATCAATACTAACCCTTCCAAATTTAATAAGTTCTTTAACATCTCTTCTGCTTCCAACTCCACAATTGGCAAGCATTTTATCAATTCGCATAACTCCCATAACTCTCCTCCTCAGAAAATAAAACGGAATTTTAATGTATATTAAAATTTTTTATCTCGTATAAATACTTTTTGACCCGCTTTTTTTATAAAAACGGGTCAAGCCAACTATTCTTTATTATAATGAAACCGCGCGAAAACTATATTACGCTTAAAGCACTTACATATATCGGCAATCTTCAATATCCATCTAGGGCGTATCTGAAAACTATCATAAGCTATCAGTTATATAAGCGAAATATCCAAAAAATTATTAAAAAATAAACGAAAACGGTTCAATTAAACAGAAAAGCCTTTATGTTTCGTTTTATTTTTTATAATTTTTCGCGCGTATTTTTGTTTTCAGATATTCTCTAAATAATATAAAAATTTTACACCATTTCTTAATCGTAAATACCATGTTCATATTTTTTTAATTCATAACAAAGCTATGGCTAATTTTAGCATTTCGCATAGCCAAATTAGTTTTCAGATATACTCTAATAAAAAATTTCTTAATAAAATATTTTCTTTCTCTTGCTTTTTCGAAACTTTATCTTTAAAATATAGTTATATAAATAAAAAGCTTTTACAATTTTATCCTATTTATAAATATTACAGCAAATATCACTTTAAGTCAATATTTTTTAAAAACCTAATGGCATAGCTTAAAACAACTTTGAAATATGCAAATTGAGCAAATTTGTCATAGTAAGGAACGGAAAGCAGTAGAATAATCGAAATTTATATCAATTTTATTTACAGCAAAGCTATAGCGTATTTAGGCATTTTGTATAGATGAAAGAGTTATCGTATACGCCACAATATAAAAATTTAAAATTTTAAAATTTTATTACGCAAAGAACTCTTGACATTATCCTCACAATATATTATATTCAAACTATGGAATTTTTATTTTTATACAATTAAATAACGCATTGGAGAGATTCTATGAAATATAAACCTTTAATTATAGGCGATTTAGTCGCGCCTGCTCCAATAGTGCAAGGCGGAATGGGGGTTGGAATAAGCCTTTCGGGTTTAGCCTCCGCTGTTGCCTCCTGCGGTGGAATAGGCGTAATTTCAGCGGCTCAGCCAGGTTTCAGAGAACCTGATTTTTTCACAAATACTGTTGAGGCGAATATACGTGCTTTATCACGTGAAATAAAAACAGCTAAAATTAAATCAAATAACGGAATAATCGGAGTAAATATAATGGTCGCGCTTAATAATTTCGACGATTACGTAAAATGTTGTATAGATAGCGGGGCCGATTTAATAATTTCTGGAGCGGGGCTTCCCATGAGACTTCCCGAACTTACAGAAGGATCAAATATAAAAATTGCCCCAATAGTCTCATCATTAAAAGCGGCGAAAGTAATATTGCAAAGATGGGATAAAAGATATTCAAGAAGCGCTGATTTAATTGTAATCGAAGGGCCAAAGGCAGGCGGACATTTGGGTTTTCACGCTGATGAGGCTGAAAACCTTGAACATATAGACGAAGAAGTAAAAGAGATAATAGAATACAAAAAGATGTATGAGGAAAAATATAAAAAAACAATTCCTGTGGTTTTTGGCGGCGGTGTTTTTTCAAATTCAGATGTGGCACATTATATAAATGAAATAGGAACAGACGGAGTCCAGGTCGCGACACGGTTTGTCGCCACAATAGAATGTGACGCTGATGAGGCTTTTAAAAACGCTTATATAAACTCAACAGAGGAAACTATAGGAATTGTGAGAAGCCCTGTAGGCATGCCGGGACGCGCTATTTTAAATTCATATATCAAAAAAACTTCCCTTTATCGTGACCCTGTGAATAAATGTTTTAACTGCATTCACAAATGCAATCCCGTCACAACCCCCTATTGTCTATCAAAAGCGCTTTTCAATGCCGCGAACGGAGATCTGGAAAACGCGCTTATATTCTGTGGCAAAAACGCTTATAAAATAAAAGAAATTACAACTGTAAAAGCTGTAATGGATGACCTTTTGAGTTAATAAAAAACAGACCGTGTTAAATAGCACGGTCTGTTTTTTATTAACTCAAAATATAGTTTTAAAAACTATATTATAATATAAAAAAATTTATAATTTAATATGAAAACCATACCTTAAAAATTTTTATAACTTTTTAAAATTTTCCTCTTTTCATATAAAGTATTCTATGCTATAATGTATATTGAGAATTATCTTATATGGACTATTTAATAGAGTTTAATTGCTCAAAATTATAGTGGTAAAATATCTGATAATTTTACAATATAAATGTATATAATAAAAATTCCATAAATAATATATAAAAATTAATATAGCTAACCACTCAAATCCCTTACGGATATTCTTGAAAAAATCCATATTAAAGAGGTGTTTTTTTGGATAACAAATATTTAAAAAAGGCTGTTGATGAAATATCGTCTTTTGAGTTTATTGAACTGTCTCAAATTCCTGATATTGATTTATATATGGATCAAATAACAACCTTTTTTGAGGATAAACTAAAATCAACAAAAAGAACTAAAGATGACAAAATTTTTACAAAAACCATGATAAATAATTATACAAAATCAGAACTTATTAGCCCTCCGATAAAAAAGAAATATTCCAAAAATCATATACTTTCACTAATTCTTATATATCATTTAAAATCAACGCTGTCAATAAATGATATAAGTAAAATTTTTGAAAACTCAAAAGACTCAATAGAATTACTATATGAAAATTTCTTAAATACTCAAAAAATAGAAACTTCATGTTTTAATTCTGAAATATATGAGAAAATCTTAGAAATAGCAAATAAATGCCCTAATGATAAAACTGCCGTTTGCTCAATAATACTATTTCTTATAAATCAGGCGAATATGAGAAAACAGCTTGCTGAAAAACTTATAGATTACTATTTTTCGGAGAGTGATAAGAAATGTCAGGATTAAAACGAACAGACTTTATAATAATTTCCGTATTAATATTACTCGCTTTAATATCATACATTATATTTTATATATACGGAAAAAATGTATCTGACGCCACTTTGGCGAAAATTTTAATAAACGGCCGACATATAAAAACAATATCCCTTGATAAAGATAAAATTTTCATAATTGACGAGCTTACTAACATAAAATTTGAGATAAAAGATAAAAAAATAAGATTTTTAGAATCTAATTGCCCTGATAAAATATGTGTGAATACCGGCTTTATAGGAATCGTTGGGGAAACGGCTGTCTGTCTTCCAAACGCCACGTCAATCCAAATTATTTCATCAGATAAAAACACAGACGGTTATGACGCTGTAACATAAATAGCAAATATATTTATTCAGCTTACATTCCTGTCTTTAAATAAAAATATTCAGGAGATTTTTTATGAGGACAAAAAATATAGCGCTATGTGGTCTTATGATTTCGTTAATTATAGTCCTTTCAATAATTGAAAGCCTTTTTCCCGCGTTTCCCTTTCTTCCTGTAGGAGTAAAACTCGGACTCTCAAACGTAGTTATAATGCATTCCATATTCTTCACACAAAGAAGATATACAATTCTTCTTGCCTGTTTTAAATCGTTTTTTGTCTTTTTAACGAGAGGTTTGACAGCTTCTTTATTAAGCTTTGCCGGTGGAATACTATCTATATTTATAATACTTATTTTCGTGTTTATTTTCAAAGAAAAAATTTCATACATAACATTAAGTATATTAGGAGCTGTTTTTCATAATATTGGACAAATAACAGTTCTTTGTATCATAACAAATAACTATAACATATTTCTATATTGCCCTGTCTTAATAATTTCAGGCGTTTTTTTAGGAACAATAACTGGAATACTTTTAAAAACAATAATACCGGTTTTTAAAAAAATTTTTTAAGTAAAAAAAATTAACAATCCGAAAACTAAAATACACACAAAAAATTATAAAAATAAACATCACGAGCGTTTGTCTTACAAGGAACTAAACCCCAACCATAAAACAAACGCTCATCTATTAAACCAATATAAAATTAACCTCTTATACTTCCAACCATAACAGCCTTAATCGTATGCATACGATTTTCAGCCTCATCAAATACAACAGACTGCTTTCCCTCAAATACTTCTTCCGTAACCTCTTTTTCTTTAACAGCGGGAAGGCAGTGCATAAATATAGTACTTTCTTTTCCTGTCATACTCATGACTTTACTATTTACCTGATAAGGAGACAAAAGCTTTATTCTTTCCGAGGCCTTCTCCTCTTCTCCCATAGAACACCATACGTCAGTATAAATTACGTCAGCGTCACTAACAGCCTCCTCAATATTATCAGTAACGATAACACTTCCTCCGCTATCTTTCGCGAACATAATACATTCGTCAACAAGTTTTTCATCCGGCCATAATTCTTTAGGAGAAGCGACAACAAAATTAATTCCAACTTTTGAAGACCCAATCATTAAAGCGTTTGACATATTATTTCTGCCATCGCCTATATACACAAATTTAGTACCTTCTATTTTACCTAAATGCTCTCTTAACGTTAATAAATCGGCAAGTACTTGTGTAGGATGGTCGTCGTCTGTAAGACCATTCCAAACCGGAATACCGCTGTATTTAGCGAGTTTCTCAACAACCTCCTGAGAAAATCCTCTAAATTCAATCCCGTCAAACATTCTACCTAAAACCCTGGCGGTATCCTCCACAGATTCTTTATGTCCAAGCTGAATATCATTTTTTCCAAGATATTCAGGATGAGCTCCCTCATCGATACAAGCAACCGTAAAAGAACATCTTGTTCTTGTAGACGGCTTTTCAAAAATAAGCGCGATATTTTTGTTGAGCATATTTTTTTCAAAAATTCCGTTCTTTTTTTTATTTTTCAAGTCTTCAGCCAAATCAATAAGATAAATAATCTCTTCTTTTGAAAAATCCTTTAAAGTAAGCAGGCTTCTTCCTTTTAAGTTAACTGTCATTAAAAACACCTCCAGATTTTATTATAACAAAATCTCTCAAATAAGTCAAATAATAATAAAAAAGCTAAATTTCAGCAAGCTGACGATTTTTCAAAATCATCAAAGTTATTTTCTTTTATAAACTTTTTCTTACACTCTTGACGTTTTTCTATATTAATAACTCTATTTTTATTTTCTACACAAGCTTTCTCTCTATCAACAAAATCCTCCATAAAAGAAACAATAGAATAAAATATAAAAGTAAATAAAATAAAAGGTAATGTAATATAAACCATTATATCAAACATAACTTTAAATAAAACGCAGATAAAAAAACTCAAGAAAAATAAAATAATACCGCAAACGCTCGCTATTTTAAAAAATATAGTTAAAGAATAAATTTTCATAATACTCCCCCTCTCTCGAATTTACGTTTGATTTATTTAATTATACCACTTAATTATATTTATATCAAGACAAATTTTAACTTTTTTCGAATTATTTTTCGTTTTTAACTTAAATAACAAACTCTGTTTATTTTTTTTAACATATCTGCGAAAAATATTTAGACTCTCCCTTAAATATTCTCAGACAAGAATACTCAATAAATGTCAATTTAATGTTTAAAAAAATACCATACAATTATAATTTTACAGCTTTGGCTGATATTCTCATTATTGTTCCAAAACCTCTTATAGTCAATGTACTTAAAAAAGAAAGCGAGATAAAAATTCCTTTTGTGATATGCGGAAAACGGTCATAATCCAAATCCTATGACAACTGACGACAACACTATAAAAATGATTTTTATTCGCTAAACTTGTTTATTTTCAAGTTTATTAACTATAAACTGTGTTTGTACGTCAGAAAGACGAACACAGACACATAGCCGGCTTTACTGAAAGCGAAAATACTTACTAGCGAGCCTTTTTCCTATCCCAAAAAATCATCACAAACCCGTTTTATCTAATTTATCTGTATTTACTTAAATTCTATAGAAAAACATTTAAATTTATGATATACTAATGTTATAGTTAATAAGCTTAATTATATTGGGTTTTAGATTCTCAAACTAAGAAACTACTTATAATTTCGATGATAATATATTATTTAAAGTCTTTTAATAACTGATATAATACTAATCTATGGATTTAATATAGACAAAGAAAAATATAAAATTTTATAAAGGAGAGAGTTTATAAAATGAAATTTATAACATATATGGATAAAACCAATAATAATGAGATGTTAGGTATTTTAGAAGAAACTGGAGTTTTTCCGTTAGTTGACGCGAATATTCACTATAGTGATATGACAGAATTAATAGAAAAAATAAATCCGGAAGATTTAAAAAAAATAAGTCTTCTTTCTCGCGAGAAAGATTTAGATTTAATATCTTTTGATAATATAAAACTCTTAGCTCCTATACCCCGCCCTAAACAAGATATAATATGTTTAGGGATAAATTATTACGCTCACGCTGTTGAGGCGGCAAGATATAAAGAAGAGTCTTTTGGCGGAGAACGAAAACTTCCGATATATTTTTCAAAAAGAGTAACACAAGCGGTTGCGCCGGATGATTACATAGACGGACATTTTGATATAGTAGACAGTCTTGATTATGAAAGTGAGTTAGCCGTCATAATAAAAAAAGACGCGAAAAATGTCCCAAAAGAAAAAGCGTTTGAATACATTTTCGGATACACTATAATAAATGACGTATCAGCCCGAAATCTACAAACACAACATGAGCAATGGTATCTTGGAAAAAGCCTTGATACTTTCACACCAATGGGACCATGTATAACAACAGTTGACGAATTTCAAAATCCACCAAAACTAAAAATAATGTCAAAAGTAAACGGCGAGTTAAGACAAAACAGTACAACCGACCTCTTGATTTTCGATATACCTTATATAATAAATGATTTAACAAAGGGAATGACATTAAAAACGGGAACAATAATAGCTACAGGTACCCCTGCCGGAGTCGGAATGGGTTTTATTCCTCCTAAATTCCTTAAAAGAGGAGACATCGTGGAATGTGAAATTGAAAAAATAGGAGTACTGAAAAATACAATAAAATAAATTTATTGTTTTAATAAGATGTTTATAATCAATATAAAACGAATAAAATATACTTATTTTTTATAACTACTTAAATATTTTATAAATAATCAACTCATAAATCTTTAAAAGAATTATCTTTTAACATTAGGCTACGCTTAATTTTCTTAAAATATAACTTTAATAATTTTAAAAAAATTAAAAGTAGCCTAACAATAACATGTATTTAGTATATTTTAAAACTCCCAAACAAGCATAATAAAAAAACAAATTATATATACCTTAAAATGTAAAATAGCCCTTTTTAGTTTTGTATAACTCTCTAAAATAACTTTAATAAGTCTAAGGGCTTCTCAATAATATAATCCGCATTGTTGTCAACAAGTTCCTGTCTGTCACGAAATCCCCATAAGACACCCACAGTAAACATCCCCGCTGATTTTCCGGTTATCATGTCTGTATTTGTATCTCCTAAATAAACACATTCCTCTGGTTTGACATTAAATTCTTTAGAAATAATCAAAGCACCCTGAGGCGACGGTTTTCTCTCAAAATCATCACTCTGACCAAGTACAATATCAAAATAATTTTTTCCAAATAAACCGGTAACAACATCAATAGCTCTATTATGAGGCTTGTTCGTAAGCACGGCAATTTTAATATTCTTGTTTTTAAGGCTTTCAAGAAGTTCCATTATTCCTTCAAAAACCTTAACTTTATACATACTAAACTGTTCATAAGTTTTTTTATGCACAGCCATTGCCCTTTCAAGAAAATAAAGATTTATGTCTCCTGCCGCCGCAAGACTCCTTTGAATCATAACTTTGGCTCCGTCTCCGGCGAATTTTTTATACATATAAACTGGATTTGGTTTAAGTCCGACACTCTCAAGAGCTAAATTCGTACAATAAGCAAGAGACTGTAAGGAATCGATTAAAGTCCCGTCTAAGTCAAATACACACGCCTTATACAAAAAAACTACCTCCCTATACTGTAAAAAGCCTTATATTCAAACTCATCAAGAGATAAAGGCTTTGAAAAATAAAACCCTTGAGCAATCTCACAACCGGATTCAACAAGAAAATCAACTTGTTCCTTATTTTCAACACCCTCCGCGATAACTTTAAGATTAAGCTCTTTTGCCATTATAATCGCGTGTTTAACAACAATCCTGCCTTTTTTGTTTATCGTCTCATCAAGAAAACCTTTATCTATTTTGATAATATCAACATTTATGTTCTGAAGCATTTTCAAAGAAGAATATCCCTCTCCAAAATCATCCATTTCCAAAATAAACCCATACCGTTTTATTTTTTCAAGAATTTTATAAACAATATCGCTGTTGTCTATAAAAACACTTTCAGGAAGTTCAAGACCAATGAGATTTTGAGGTATATTATATTTATCTGTAAGCCATAAAATCATATCAAGAAAATTAGGATTAAAAATTTGCCTTCTTGAAATGTTTACCGAAACAGGAACAGGATTAAAGCCTAAATCAATCCATTTTCTTAAAATTCTGCAAGCCTCTTCCCATATATATTCATCAAGTTTAATGATAAACCCATTTTTCTCAAAAATATGTAAAAATTTATTTGGCAAAAGAAAATCATTTCTATTCCTGTTCCATCTAACAAGCGCTTCAGCCCCAACAATATTTCTATTCTTTAAATTATATTTAGGCTGAAGATGTATAAAAAACTTTCTGTTATCAAGAGCCTTGTGCATCTCCGCTTCAATGGAGGCTTCCTCAAGAACCTTTTTTCTAAAATCACAATCAAAAAATATATAATTTTTATTTCCTGACAAATTATAATTTTTCTTTGCCATATTCGCCCTATCACACATGATTTCAATAGGTAAATCTCTGTCATTAATAATATAAACTCCAAATATAGGAGAAATTTCAACAATAAATTTAGAAAGAGAAATTTCCTTAACAATTTTTAAAATAATATTGTCTATATCACTTTCATCAAAATATTCCATACATAGACAAAAATTATTTGCGTATCTCACACAAAATATAATATCCGATGGCAATATTCTTTGTAAAATAATAGAAACTTGTCTTAAAATATTTTTCCCCGCGTCAATGCCATAAACGTCATTAATTATTTTAAATTTATCAATACTCATAACAAAAATTGAAAATTTAGAATTTAATTTTTGTTTAATTAATTCTTCCGTTTTAATAACAAAATTCCTGAAATTTCTTATATACGCCTCTTCATCAAACTCAATTTTTATCTTCAAATCATTAAGAAACCTGACTTCTTTATCAATAACTTGAATTATCCCATAAAAACCCTTAAGATTATTTTCATTATCAAAATCACACTTTAATGAAACCTTACACCACAAATAAATGTTGTCACAATTTTTTATTCTGCATTGTACTTGTGAGAAAACTTTGCCGGACTTAATTCCATTAATAAATTTAATATATTTTTTAATATCATCATCAAATATAAAATTATTAAAATTATCAACAGAATAATTTTGAAAATTAAATTTTTCATTAATATTTTCTGAAAAAATAATTCCATCATGTTCATTCCATTCAAAAAAGCCAATATCCGCAAGTCTCATAACTTCCATATATTTTTCAAGCCTATTAAAAATATCATCTTTAGGTATTTTCTCAGATTTATTCACTCGTAAAAAACCTCCAAAAAAGAATTAATATTTAAAGAGCTGTCAATTAATATAAAAAAGGTTAAATATAAGAGTTTCTCTCATATAAAAATTTTACACACTCATTTGATTAATATATTCAGCGAAATATTCACCTAAAATTGAAGCTGTATCGGATAAAGCGTCTACCTCAGTCTGAATCCAAAGCCTTTGAGAATTATGCTCAGCAAAACCAATATATCCAATAACTTTTCCGCCGTTAATAATAAGGCACTCAAGAATGCTCTTAGCTCCTAAAAACCTCATATATTCATTAAAAGGATAATCAAGCTTTTCCGTGTCCGAACAATAAAAAATATCTTCCCTGTTAAAATAAGATAAATAATTAAGTTCACTTACCCCCGCGTTAAGAGGGATTTCTCTCATCCCATCATTTATCTTTTCAATACCATCATTACACCATTGAAAATACTCATACGCGAATTGATTGCCCTCTCCCACGCCATAAATATAAACAGTACTTGGATTAAATTTGTTTCCAAGAATCTTAAGAACCTCAGTGACAGCTTTTCGTATATCGGCTTCCTTTCCAAATAATTCATTAATATTTCTCTTTATATATCCTACTATACCTCTTGATGAATTTTCATCTTCCGAATTTTCGTTATAACAACTGTCCTCGTCAAAAATAGTAAAACCATCTTTCCCTTTTTTCTTTGTCTCATATAAAGCTAGGTCGGCATTTTTAAATAATTCTTTATAAAGTATTCTTTCTTGAAATACAAGAGCTATACCTACACTTATAGAGACTTTATTCAAAGTAACCTCATTAGCGTATAAAGACCTTATTTTCTCACACATTTTTTCCGCTTTTTCCCTAACGTCATTTTCATTATTAATTTTTCTCATAAATACTAAAAACTCATCGCCGCCTATACGCCCTATAATATCTGTCTCCCTAAAAATATTTTTAAAAATTTTAGAAACATCAATTAAAACAGCGTCGCCAAGTAAATGTCCATAAGTATCATTCACGGTTTTAAAATTATCAACATCAATAATCATAAGGGCGTAATTTTCAGAACCGTAATTCTCATCAAGAATCTCACCAATCATTTTTTCCGTAGCAGGTCTGTTATAAAGTTTTGTAAGTCCATCTATCTGAGATTTCTCAATAAGCTGTTTTTTCTCAGTTTTTTGTTTGTTTATATTGCATAGCCGTCCTATACAATATAAACCACCCTCGTCAATAACTTTATAAATAAGGCTGAACCACTCATAATTTCCGTCCCTATTTCTTATTCTGACCTCAAGCTCCTTTTTTCTTAAATCTTCTTTAGCTTCACCAAAACTTATAAGTATTTTTTTCACATCATCTATATGTAAAGAGTCATTTTTTCTAAGGCTGTTTTTAAAATTTTCAATAACTGGCTCTCTTCCAAAAACCTCAAAATATTTTCTGCTTAACTCTATAATATCTGTTTCAATATTGTATCTAAAAAGAATGTCATCTGTTATATAAGAAACATGTCTATAACATTCCCATTGAAAAATTTCCTCATGAATATTATTAAAAGAACTTCCCATATACACAATAACACAGTTAAATATTTTTTTACCGTTTTCTTTGACAATAATAGCGTTTAACTTAACGTTACTTATACTTCCGTCTTTTTTCACAATTCCAAAATCAAAATAATTCGTTTCCGCTTTGTCAAAAGCTAAAAACTTTTCAAAACTCTTTAAATCTCCTTTACTGATAATACTTTTAAAACTATCTTTCTTTTCTTTTGAAAATTCCTTTTCTGTATATTTTATATAAGAATAAAATAATTTGTCAGCCGAAATAACAGTGGCATTTTTATCACCTAAAAATCTAATTAAGCAAACAGGAAAGTTGTCTAAATTTATTTTACTTTTTTCATTGCCCAAAACACTCACCCACCAAAATAAAATTCACCTGTATATCGGCAAAATAAATACTTATTGCTATTACAATATAAATTGAAGAAATAAAAAAATCATTTTACTAAAAGTTTCTCAAATCACAGCGCAATTCTCCCCTACGCTTTAAGAGCTTAAAACTTAAATGCTTCGTGCCTATAAAATATTTTATCATAAAATTATCTTTATTAAATTAGACTTTCATAATTAAATTTATTTATCATACTTTTTAACATACCTATATATAATAATAAACAGTTTTTGTTCCAAAGTCAATTATTTATAAAAATATTTTTTAAAAATCACATCGTAAAGTTTTATAAGAAACAAAAGCCAAATCTCCCAATAACAAGTAAGTCCCCGCCATAAAATAGCGTGGACTTACTTAAAATCATTAAATTTATATTATTTTGTTACATTACTCAATTTATTGCTTAAATTCATAAAAATTGTAGCGACTTCAGCTCGTGTCGCTGTACCTTTAGGCTTAAAAGAACCGTCGGGCATCCCGCTTATAATACCTGCACGCTGCATATAGTAAACGGCTTCTTTCGCCCATACGCTTATTTTATCGTCATCCGTAAAATCAACCTTATTATTTATAAACTCCAAATCAGTTTTTATAAACTTCATATAATTATATACCATAACCGCAAGCTGTTCACGAGTAACATCAGATTCCGGCGAAAATTTATCATTTGAAACACCGCTCACAATACCATTCTCAGCGGCCCAAGCCACAAATCCCGCGTAATAAGACGCCGATGAAACGTCATTAAATCTATCCGATGGTGTTCCTGTAGCATTAGCGAATCTGCCTAATACAGTTACAAACATTCCTCGTGTCATATTAGCGTCAGGTGAGAATTTATTCGCTGAAGTTCCCATAAACCACTCATTATTATACGCCTGCTGAACAGCGGTATAATACCACGCTGTTTTCGAAATATCAGAGAAAACATCAGAGACGTCAGTTGATCCCCCTGTCGTTAGCACATCGTCCCCGTTAGAGACATTATTACTATTTTCGTCAGAAACATCGCTGTTATCAATTGTATTCTTTGATTTATCAACTGCATCGCTGTTGTTTGTTTTATTTTTGCGTGGGCTTCCTCCGCCTGAACTTCCTCCGTTATTATTTTCGGAAACAAAAGTTAAAGTAACGTCTCCTCCTATATTTATGTGCGTTTTGGTACTGAAATCATCTGAAAGTGTAACGGTCGAATTAGGATTAAGTTTTAATCTCGATTCTTTCACACCAGACTCAGCGTTCATCTGAATATCTCCTAAAGTAACTGTGCCATTATCAAATAAATCCTCTTTAGCGACAACATAAATAAACACTGTTCCTTTCTTTGAGTCATATCTACATTCTTTAAGTATAGCTCGGTTGTCTACAACTTCAGACCAAATCATATTAACATCGCTTACTTTAGGGTCTGAAACACTAAAGGATGTCTGAAAAGCAATAGTATTCATTGTAGAATCATCCGTAAGATTTAATTTCATTAAAGCCTTCTTACCATCAGATGGATATTTTGTAAAAATAAAACCTGAATTATTTAAAGAATTTTCATCCATACGTACAGTATAACCATCGGATGTAACTTTTGAGAGAGCCATAATAGCTTTCGCCTCAATATTTATCTTTTCAACCTCAACATTTGAATCAGTAGTGCCCTCAGGTGTTATTTCACTAATACCGCTGTCGCTTTCAATATTATCTTTATCTATTTCCTCATTTGCGTCACTATTATCAGAAAAATCCTCGATATCGCTTTCCGTTGTGACTATATCAGAAATGTCCTCGGTATTTGTGGAAACCTCACCATTATCTTCTTCCTCCACTTTTTTATCGTTAATATCATCATTTTCGGCGGATTGAAGATAAACCGACTCACTGTCAATAACTATTTCAGGCAGAGAAGCGGGAACATCAACAACAAGAGTATTACTTACAAGTCGCTCATTTTCCAATGTAATAGCGTTATCCACACGATATAGTTCAGCCCGCACGTTTTTAGGAATATTATCAGAAATATCTTGAGGTTCAATCCAATAAATCCAAATACCCTCAGACACATTACCAAGCTGACCATCTTTTGGGTCTTCCGCCATAACAATCTGCGACCCGTTAATTATATTTCCATTTTCATCCAAAAGTTTTACAGCATTATACGCCGGATTACCTTTGTATACACCCGTAAAGACTAATGAACCGGCGGGTATACTCGCTTTTGTGTTTTTATCATATATAAAATCATTTTTAAGTGTACCTATTCCGCTGTCAAGCAACTCCACATTATCACTTGTCGGTCCAAGTATATTAAAGTCATTAATTGAAATCTCAGACTTATCAAATACAACTTTAACATAGGCAGCTTTATAAATATACATATACCCTTCCGCTTCCGAATCCGGCTGATCAAAGTACACAGTTTCATCTTTACCGCCTGTAAAACTTCCTTTTTTGACCTCGGTCCAATTTTCTTTATCCTCGCTTACATAAACCGTAAATCCGGCGGAAGCCCCATTATATTTCAACGCGGTAATTTTCTCCACTCCGCCGAAATCAACAATTATCTCAGCGTTACCATTTTCCGTTTTACCGCTGTATCCGTTTTCAGAACCTTTTCCAATAATATTTGAAATAGCGGAAATATAAGTATCCTCACAATATCCGCTCTCACCGTCGGCTGTAATTTTCTCATCAGCGTCTGATGTCATATTCGTCTCAATAGTCCACCCGTCTCTGTCAATATTACCCTCATGTTTTATTTTTACCGATTCCAAAACAGTCGCTTCTGTTTCATTTAAAAGCTTATCATATCCTATTACTTGATATTCATAAACCATATTGTTCCCGGTTGTAATAATATCCGTGTAAGATGTTTCATTGGCTAATATAAACGCGACAGGCTCACCGTTGCGAATAATCTCATAACCAAGCATTGAGTCTTTATCAGCGCTGTTATTGTCAAGAGATAGAACAACTTTATTGTCATTAATTACGTTATTCTCATGAGGAGTTGTTATATCCGCTATAACTTTTGTAGCTGAACTCATTGCCGCGCCGCCGTTTAAGCGATATTCCCTCGCGTCATTATTGAAATATTGAATTTTATGCTCCTCTATTTCAAACTGTTCGGCGTATTTTTTTGTATCATCATTATAAGATAATCCCCACGCATCAAAGAAGGAAAGTAAATTCTTTTCAGCCGAAGCGCACGCGAGTCTAATAAATTTGTCCGAATTACCGCCTGATAAAGTCAACGGCGTGCCTTTATTCGGAGCGGAAGCCGGATTTCTTACATAACTATCCAAACGAGCGTAAAACAGGTTTTTAAGCTGTTCCCCATTGTCGTCAAACATTTTATAATCATAATAATTATCATAAAACATATGAAGCTGCCAATACATACCTAATGTGGTAAATACACTTGAGCTATGACCAATAGAACCTTTAGTAACATCTTTATATACATTTTGGTAATTAGTGCGCTGAGTCTGTGTAGCGAGCATAGAAAAATAATTGTTAGTAACTTCCGCTACAGCGTAGCTTCCGCTATTAATCACATGACCGATTTCATGAGCGATTCCCCAACCGGATAATTGCCCGCTGATTTTCTTTCCTTTGTCATCAGCCGTAATAGGCGATATTGAGAATAATCCGGGAACACTTCCGTATTCTATACCTATATGCTTACCCCCTGCGTACATAAAAGCTCCCGTAAACATTGTATGATAACGAATATTAAGACGCTGTGAGGGATATTTGTTTTTACTTGCCGAATCAACAGTTTTACTATAACCTTTATGCTGATAGAATAAATCAACTTGCTGTTCCATAGCGGAAATAGCCGTCTCAAGCTTTTGAGCTCCTCCCCCGCCAAGTCCGGCGAGAACTTGCGCCGCGGGAACCGAATACATCATATTATCCATTACAATTTCAGTATAATTTAAAATACAATCGTTTCTATATTCCTTTTCCTCGTGATTTTCATCGTGTTTCTGACGCAATTCTGAAACATGTTTCTCGAGTTTTCCAATATAAGCTTGAATCTCTTCCGTACGTTCGGATCCTGTTTTTCCAGCGACATTTAATACGGGAATACTTTCTCCCCCGCTTACACGAATAGAATACTCATGTTCACCTGAATTTCCATTCCACGCCACATAAAGTGAACCACCATTTTCTGAAACAGCGGAAGTAGCAATAGCTGGAACAGTAATCACATTACGGCCAACTTTAAGTTGACCCATATCACTCTGCCATTTAGCGGCCTCTCCATGATTTTGAGTGGCGATTAAACTCAAATTTGTTTTCGCCCCGTCTTTTTCATTAGGGCTGCCCACATAAATAATAATTTCATCTCCGGCTCTCGCCACTGTGCCAAGTGGCTGATAATTGCTCAAAGACATAGCGAAATCCGTGTGCCTATCGGCACTTGGAGTAATTTTTGTATCTACAGAAATTACATCGGCCAACGCTCCCGTATTTAAAAGCTCCTCCGCATACTCAAGTTCTTTTTTGAGAGAATCATAATCAGGATGTAACTCACCGCTTACAGAATCCGGAACATCCAAACGCCTTTTCAGCTCATCAACCGTCGCCTGCGTAACATCCGATTTAAGCTGCAAATGCATAGAATCCTCATATAAACCGTTTATTTGGCTGACCAAATCATCATAATAGTAAAACTTCATCTCTGATATAGTAATCATACGATTATAGCCTGTTGTTATACAAAGCTGAAAAGTATCTGAAGTTATCGGTTCGCTTGCCGTTGCCGTGTAATAAATATTACCGTTTTTATCTTTTTTCTGAGAAATAGAACAATTGTCCGCTTTACTCCAAGCGCCGTTTTCATCTCGGTATCTAATCTTTACGCCGCTATATCCATATTGCTGACTCGCGCTTGGGGCAAAACGAATCGTGTCAATAGTATATTTTTTGTCCAAAGTAATAATCGGGTTACTGTGATTACTATATACAACACCTGTATCCCAGTCGTTTACAAGTGTATATGTGGCTTGATTATTGTCTGTAACGGCAAAAGTATCACCATTTAACACCGCCCCTGTAGGATTTTCCTCATTTATAACATGCGCTGTTACTTTTCCCGCTCCGTTTGATGTATTAATAAGCTTATATTTAGGCATTTCCACATCCACCGCGGCTATCGTTGTCGCCTGATTTAATTGAGACGCGGGGCTGGCGCCAAGCTCATTATAACCGATTACATATACTTCATATGTAACATTTGGTTTTAAATTGCTGATAACATAGCTTGTCGAGGTTATATTATTTATTTCCGAATATTTCTCAGTACCCTTTTCACGGTAGAACAAAGTATAGTTCTGAGTATCTCTCATTTTTCTCCATGTTACTTTAACCGACTCAACTTGCCCCTGAGCGGATACATATTCCGGAGCTGGCGGCGCGGAATCCGGCTTTAAGGTAATTACGGCGCTTTCGGAATATAAGCTCTTCCAATTACCGTTAGTGGAACGTACACGTACAGTGTAAGGCTCATAAGTAGCAAGCTTTCCGCTTCCCAAACCCGTAACGGTAATCGTTGTATTGTTGGTCGCCTGTATAACTTGATTTCCGTTAGAACTTATTTGAACCTCATAGCCCGTAATATTTACCTGTGGCTCCCATGTAACGCTGAAAGAAGGATTTTCTCCCGCGGACATTTGTTTTAAAATAATATTCTCAGGAATATTAAGCTCAGGCTCAGGAATACGGTCTTCCATATTATTCACGAACTCAACTTTCGCTATGTCAACCAAATTAGTGCTTGCCCCTGTGACTTTTATTATTATTTTTTTTATGGCGATTTGAGTTCCTATATTTATTACAACCGTTCCATCGCTTTCTATGGTAACTTTGTCTTCCGGCGAACGTACAGCGTCTCTGGTCATATTAACATCCGCGAGTCCTAACGTTTCTTCCCCGCCAATATTAAAAGAATAAATTCTCCCGTCCTCAGCCTCAATAGTAACAATACCGGTCTCAATTAAGTTTTCAGAACCTTTTGGAGGTTTAATCACAATTCCTTTAACCGTTTGTTCCATAGCCTGCGATGGATTATTTATATCTAACGAGAACTCAACAGGGTTTTCAGGTGAAATAGCTTCTTCATTAGCCGCTGAAAACCTCACATATTTTTCAATATCCTCAGTTAAATCACTTAATGTTCCGTATTTAATAACAGTATCAGAACTCATTTCAGCATTAATATTTTCCGAGGGAATTATATCAAGAGGAGTCGCCGTTACATTGCCTCCATAATTTAAAGTCACATATGTCAAATCAGCTATATTAACAACTCCATCATTGTTTAAATCATATTTAGCCTCAGCGCTCCCACTTTCAATAGCTTTCATCATAATTTCAGAATCTTTATCATCAATAACACCATCATCATTAACGTCGCCAATAGCTATGACACCATGCTTTTCATTTCCCGGATTATTCTGAAATTCATTTTTTCTCTTACTGTTATTAAGCTCAACTCTTGTAGTAAATCCCTTTTTTATCGTAACCTCTTGCGTATAATCCGGATAACCGTCCGCCGTAATCTTTAAAGTATACTTTCCTACCGGAATATTTTTAATTACCCCCGACGCGGCGTTTCCCTCATCATTGCTGTTAATCTCAAATTTTTGTGGTTCCAAATCACCGTCTTTGGAATGCAATTCAGCGTAAAAAGTATCTGAAAAAGTAGGAAAATCAAGATTAATATCAATTCCCAGACTACTGAGTTCCGTATCTCCCGAAATTCGACCGTCATCGGCAAAAATAGGGGCCGTAAATACGGATTGCGTCGCTATAGCCGCCGCTATAGCGACAGAATACGCTTTTTTTGTAGGTTTTACTTTCAATTTCATATAAATCTAAATCTCCTTTATTTAATTTATTATATTTATAAAACGCTTATTCAAAAATTAATACTTCTATATATAAATGTATGTTTAATTTTTGATTACAGCGTTATCCACAAGCTATATAACAATAAGTCCTCGCCAAAAAAATACACTCACGGAATTGTAAAAAAACTCAATTATTTGTTTTATAATCCCTGAAAAAACAAAATACATATATATGTCTATGTTTTCAAATATAAAATTATTATATCTATATTTAGCCAAATTGTCAACGCGTTTACTTTCATTTATGTAAAAAATCGACTTTTAACGACAATTTTAGTCAAAACATTATTTTTTAATGAATTTTTTAAGCTTTTATAAAAATTATAAGATCATTTTTGAAGAAACGCCCGCTAATTATATTAACATCCTAGGCTAATATTCATCTAAATACATCTTTCCTATTTGTACATAATAATTTTTCCTCAGACCATAGGGAATAAGACCTGAATAAATATCGTAAGCTATACTGTTTTTTTACGCAAATATTATATGTGTCACCAAGTATAAGACTATGGTTTTCATTTCCTCCCAATATCTCAAATTGTATATCAATATATACGCTTACCGAAAACACAAATTTAAATTTTCCATCTTTAAATATAGCCATTATCTAATAATCTTCACTAGGTTCGGAATAATACCAGAAGCCATAAACATAATTATATCATATTACGGCGGAACTTATTAACTTTCTATCTTCCTTTTAATGAATAATCCTCAAAACTTTTTAACTTCACAGCCTTTAAGCTCAATGTCATACTATATGCTATAATTTCTGTCATGTATTCTATCACCGCCTAAATCATCTTCTGCCCGGTATTCTTTTCATTTCATTCATCTCTAATCTTATTACTTTTTATAAATGTTTTAACTTACATATATTAGACGTTAATCTATAACAAATATTCAATCCTTAGCCGTATATTCGCTGTGCCTTCAATAACATTTTTTCAAAATTTCCTCCTCTTGAGTTTTTTTATGATTTATGATAAAATCAATTTCAAAGCTAATAGTGATAAAATTATTTCAGATTTAAATTTATAGTATATTAAGAATATATAAATCAATAAACTTAAAATAAACAAGAGGAATAACTAAAAACTACCTTATTTTTTAGTTTATCGACTATAAAACCAAAAGAGAGGATACTAATATAAGAGACAAGGAAAAAACAATAGGAAATTTGATTGATAAGCAAAGCGTGGCCTTTATCAGCTCTATTGACAAAGATGGTTTCCCAAATACAAAAGCAATGCTTCCACCTAGAAAAAGAATAGGAATAAAAGAATTTTATTTTACAACAAACACTTCCTCAATGAGAGTTTCACAATACAGGGAAAATCCAAAAGCCTGTATATATTTTTGTGACAAACGCTTCTTTAGAGGAGTAATGCTGATAGGAATTATTGAGATAAAAGAGGAGCGGACAATTAAGGAAATGATTTGGCGTGACGGGGATACTATGTATTACTCAGAAGGAGTAACCGATCCTGATTATTGCGTTTTGTGTTTCACCGCTAGCAAAGGTAGATTTTACAGTAAATTCAACTCAGAAGATTTTGACATATAAAAAATATTTTGAGGTATATAATGGTATACGATATAAATTTTGTATACCTCAAAATATTAATCTTGAAATATTTACTATCCAAAATATAAAAACTATATCTCGAACTGATTATAAAAATACTAAAACTTTTAACTCTTCGCGCGAAGATACAAATTAATTGTTTTATCTTCAGCAACTTTTCTGTTAAAATTATATAATATGGTACAATTTTCGTCTTCGTAAATATTGTACCTTTCCATACCAAAAAAATTAAAGCAACATCCTTTATTAAATTCAACATCTTTAATATTCTCATTTAAATCAGTATCAATAAACTTTAAGTTAAAATTAATCTTGCATTTTTCTTTCGATTTTATTTCGTTAATGAAAGTTAAATCATCATAAACATTTTTCTCAACTTTCAAAGACACAATATTTTTTTCAACCCCATCAATAAGCTGATAGCTCTCAGATGATAAAACTTCAAAAGTATTTGCTTTAACGATAAATCTGCAAATATATTTACCCCTATTTTCCACTCCTATACTTTCCGCTAAACCTGGAATTGAAGCAAAATCAGGAATTTCTGTTTTTACATAATACTTTCCGTCTTTCTCAAAAGCAAACACAACCTTTTCGCTGTCTATATAACTCCACACCACATCAGGATTTGAGGGCAAATAATTCTCTATATCGTCAAAAAATAAATTATTATCATTTATTTGGGCAAATTCATAAACATCTCCGTTATCAGTTTTCTCATAATAACGCGCGCCGTTTGAATATGCCTCAAAATCAGAGTTAATAATGTGAACGTTAAGCTTATTGTCACTTCCCTTTGAATAAAACGACTCACATTTTTTCCCTGATATAATTTCTGTCTTCCTTATATTAGAGTCGTTTTCAAGTAATTTAAGTGCCTTGTTTGAATCTGAGATTTTCAATAAATCTATACTCACATTATTTCCGTAAGGGCTGTAAATCTCAACTGTTCTTTTGCTTTCATTCCATGTTATGTAATTATCAAAAAGCTCTAAAATTCCTCTCACAGGAATCATTGTTCTTCCATTTATAATTTTAGCCGGAACATCTATCTCAGATGAAATAACACCATTTTTATAGACAACTTTCTCACCTATTTTTACTAAAACCGTATCGCCGCCTTTTTTAATAAAAATACTTTTATTAGCGCTGTCCCATTCAATAGAACAACTAAGTTTGTCAAAAACTCCTCTAAGAGGTATAAGCGTTCGGCCGTTATCAATAACAGGTGATTGCTCAAAATTAACCATATGCCCGTCAACCTCAACAATTATTTCCGATGAGGCAAAACATAGTGTTTCAAATAAAAATAATAAAACAATCAAGCAAAAAAAACCTATTATTTTTTTCATTATCTTAAAAATCCCTTTCTACCATAAAAAATATTTATTAATCATTTTTCTCTCTTGCCTCTTGTATTTTTAACTTTTTAAGTTTTTTATCTTTATACATTTTCTCATCGGCTCTTTTAATAACTGATATTAAATTCATATCATAACCAAATTTAAAAGAATCATATCCTAAAGATATGCTCATATAATAACTTTTTCCTTTTTTATTATACTCATTTTCATATCCCTCAAGCGAAAGTATCCTCTTTTCCATTTCCTCTTCAGAAATAGGATTAATAATAATTGTTATAAACTCGTCTCCCCCTGTACGATAAGTAGAGCCAATATCACCAAAAACATTGTTTATAATATTTCCCGCTGATTTAATATATTCATCCCCCGCAAGATGTCCCAGCGTATCATTAACAAATTTTAAATCATTTAGATCAAAAGCGATTAAATATATTTTCTCTTTATCAGGATTAAAAGAATTTTTAACTTTATTGTTTATAATATTTATTTTTTCCTCATACGCCGCTCTACTTTTCAACTTAGTAAGGTCATCGGTATAAACAATAGTGACAAACACATAATTAAAAAATTTACACAACATAAACAATAAAGCTACATAAAGAAAAATCACCACAACAATTAAAACACACATAACTTTAAAAAAAGCTGAATTTGAAATTGCCTGTATGCCAACAGCGTCAATATCAATACCCAAAGCCCCCGCGATATTATTGTTAGAATCATATACAGGGTATAAATATTTTATGATATGTTCATCTGAAAAAAAATCAGGTCTGTCATAAATAACCTCGCTTTTACCCAGAAAAACATCTTTAGCGTTTTCAAGAAGTTCATTCTCAATTTTTTCCCCTCTGCGAAATCCCTCTTTATGTTCATTTTCTTTTTCGGCAAAAGTCAAATATATAATACTTCCATCATCAAGTCTCTTAATTGTATAAATTTTTGTTACAATATGCCCCTCAAGTAAATCCGAAACAAAGTCCTTAACCTTTTCCTCCTCATGTTCCTTTATTTTACCGTTATCATAAATAAAATCTGTTTCATCAAATTTTTGTATAATTTTTCCGTAAATATCCTCAGAGTGAACATTAATATACTCATAATTAGAGTTATATATAAAAATATAGGCCCCTGCCGTTCCCAATAATAATAAAACAACTGCTAATATAGACATTAAACTTAATAATCTGATTTTTAATTTTTTATATAAAGTTGAATTCATAACGTCACCCCTAAAAATAAAAACATTTCCTTTTTATTTTAACATTTATACACGTATAATTCAACAATAAATTAAAATTTTTCACAGCTATAAACAAAAAAACGGGAAATCTTAACAGATTTCCCGCCTAAATCGTATTTATTTTTAAAAACACCATAAATAAATTTGTATTTATCTTAATAATTAAAAAGCCTATTGATTTATATCTTTTGTTTTTTTATTTCTTCCCACTTCAGCGCGTCAATAATAGCGTCCTCAATAGTTCTCTTCGCTTCCCACTCAATAGTGTTCTTTGCCCTGTTGATATTAGCGTAAGAACCGCATACATCTCCTGGTCTTCTGTCCGTGTATACAATTTTAATCTTTTCTCCCGTAACATTTTGAAAAGCGAATAAAAACTCTTTAACTGTCACTCCAACTCCAGAACCAATATTAATAGGCAAAAAATTCTTATATATATTATCGGCTCTTCTAAACGCGATATCAAAATTCTCAACAGAATTTACAACCGCTAAAGCCAAATCCCATATATGAAAATAATCTCTTATGCACGTACCGTCCCTGGTTGTCCAATCATTTCCGGCGATTTTAAACTCATTTTCCTCGCCGTTCCAAATTCTAAGCACCCTGCTCAGCAAATTTGAATGCTTTTTTATATCTAGTCCAGTTCTGCCTTTGGGGTCCGCCCCCACAGGATTAAAAAATCTCAAAACTATACAACACATATCATAAGCCACACAAAAATCTTTTAAAATCATTTCTGTCATATACTTTGTTCTCGCGAAAGGACTTCTTGGATTTATAGGTGAACGCTCCGTCACCATAAACCCTGGAACATCGTCATAAATAGCCGCTGAAGACGCGAAAATAATTTTCTTACAGCCTAAATCTTTTAAATTATTAAAAAGCTCCATACTTTTAACAACATTAGCGTGATAATACTCGTAAGGTTTAACGACAGAATCCCACACCGTCGCTTTTTCTGCGAAATGAATAACAATCTCAATATCGGGATTTTCCTCAAAAATTTTTGAAAGTATTTCCCTATCTCCAATATCGCCTTGATAAAAATTGTTTTCCGTAAGATAAGAAACGCTCTCAGGACGGCAAATATCTAAAATATAAGGTTTATGTCCATTGTCGCTTAAAGCGTAGCATATCATACTGCCAAGATAACCTGAACCGCCTGTAATAAGAACCTTCATAATTCGCACCTTCCAATTCATAAAAAAGATACTTTAATTTTAAGTCATATTAGCAAAAAATTCAAGTTATTTTTATAAAAAATTTAAACTTTTCACCACATATATGTTTTATTTTAGATTTGCTCAACAATAACTAAACACTCGCCCCAACCATTCTTTTTCCGCTACACTTTAATAATTTATCTCAAAATAACTTATAAATTATTCTCATAAAAATCATTCTCATCTCACAGTAAAAATTATGGCTAACTTATCACTCATATACTGCCAGATGTATCATTAAAATTATATCCACGCCCCGTCTACGGCTATCACTTGCCCAGATAAATAGCTCGAATTATCGGAAGCTAAAAAATAGACAAGTTCGGCAACTTCCTCCGCGCGTCCAAAACGTGTAAATGGTATTTCATCAATAAGGGTCTTTTTTTCCTCCTCAGACAAAAAAGCGTTCATTTCCGTGTCAATAACTCCGCAGGCGATAGCGTTTACTTTAATATCACAAGGTCCAAGTTCCTTAGCGAGAGCCTTTGTAAAAGAATTTACCGCTCCTTTGGTCGATGAATAAATTACCTCACAGGAAGCCCCCCTATCCCCCCATACGGAAGAAATATTTACAACAGACCCCTTTTTTTTATTTATCATATAAGGTAAAACTAAATGAGTACAATTATACACGCCTTTTAAATTAACATCAATAATATCATCCCACATATTATATTTCATTTCATTAAAAAGACCAATATATGATATACCAGCATTATTTACCAAAATATCAATACCACCAAAATATAAATTAATTTCATTAATCATTTTTCGCACATCTTCATATTTGGATACGTCACATACAAAAGATAAAATATTATCATTATATTCTTTTAACTGGGCTTCAAATTCTTTAAGCTTGTCCGACGATTTGCGGCAATTTATAATAACGTTAAAATTTCTCTCAGCAAATTTCCGCGCTATGGTTTTACCTATCCCCCTTGATGAACCCGTAATAAGAACCGTTTTTCTCTCAGGCATTTAATCACCTCGTAGCATAGCTATTTCCTCTTTATATAAATTTGTGTCTTTATTAAGCCATGGGGTCTCAAGAATTAAAATTTTTCCCTCAGCGTATTTTGAATGAACAATATTATATATGGACTCAAATCCAATCATATCTTTTCCCTTTGGATTCGTCTCATCAGCTCCTATATTAGCGTGCCTGTCCTTTTTAGCTCCTCTTATATTTAAAGAACCGTTTATATGAAATACTTTTAATCTCTCAAGACCTATTATATCGTCAAAATCCCTCATAACCCCATCAAAATTGTTTATTATATCATATCCGCTGTCATGAGTATGACAAGTGTCAAAACATATACCTATCTTCTCTTTAAGCTCAACTTTTTGAATAATCTCCGCCAGCTCATCAAAAGAACGTCCGACTTCCGTACCCTTTCCCGCCATTGTTTCAAGGCATATAAAAGGTTTGGTGTCTTTATCGATTACCATATTAAGTCCATCCGCGATTCTTTGTATTCCGTATTCAGCCGTCTTGTCAGTATAGGAACCCGGATGAAGCACGATATAATTTGAGCCTATAGCGGTTGTTCTTTCTATTTCTGTTTTAAGAAAAGAAGTAGCAAGCTCAAAAATATCGTCTTTATACGAAGCGAGATTTATAATATAAGGAGCGTGTACAACTATGTCGCTTAAATTGTGCTCCATCATAAATTTATGTCCCTCGTCAATTTTAAGTTTTTCTATAGGAGAACGCTTTGTATTTTGAGGCGCTCCCGTATAAATCATAAAAGTATCGGCGTTATAAGACGCCGCTTCTTTAGCTGCGGCAATAAGCCCGCCTGTCATAGACACATGAGAACCTATTTTAAAATTATTTTTCATAAAATAACCCTTTCAAAAAAATTTCATCTACACGCTGTCCGAAAACTCCATAACAATTATTAAAATTGCGTAAAAATAAATTTGACTTTATAAAAAACTTATATGACAGCAATTCCAATATAAATCAAATAAAAAAATGTCTTACTCAAAACTTCTCAAATTGTACCCCTATTTTTTCGTGTTAAAGAGATTTAATATTAATCGCCTATTAAAAAGTTGATAAATAGACATAAAAACAAAAAATATCTTTTAAGGACGTCGGCTCCAAAAAGTCAGCGTCTCCGCTTAACAAAAGTCAATTTAAGGTATCTCCCCCAGCCAGTGTCCTTTACCGCGCTATTTAAGGGAAAAATGTTTGAGGAATAAATACGGAAACCGCAAAGGGAATCACCAATGATTCGGATAACTTTGAGTAAAATAATTTCTTTTCCATGTTACATAGATATATTATATCCATTTTTTTAATGAGATTAGTATAAAATCTTCGCTTACAGGTTAAAAATAATTTAACACTAAATTAAAATCCCGTCGCAATGATCCGTTTCATGTTGTATAATCTGCGCTATCTCACCAAAATATTTTTGCCGCTGTCTTTTAAAATTAATATCTAAAAACTCAACCTCAATATTTTTATAGCGGGTTGTTTTTCTTATTCCCGATAAAGATAAACAACCCTCTTCCGCCTCATAAGCTCCTGACTTTTTTATAATGACAGGATTTATCATTATCATATCCATAAAACCCGTATTAAATACAATTATACGTTTATTTACTCCAATCATATTAGCCGCCATACCCACACACCGCTCTTTATTAGCTTTTAGGGTATCCAAAAGATCTTCGATGACACACTTGTCATTTTCTGTGGCAAGTTCCGATTTACGGTTTAAAAAAAGAACATCTCTAATAATAGGCTTAATCAATAAATTCACCCTCTTAAAAGTTTTTCCCGTTATAACCCCAGTCTTTTATACCTTGATATGTTATATAAACACCGTTTCCCGGAATGTTAAGCTCTTTCTCGAAAATTCGGCATATCTCACCTGTCATTTTATCACATAACTCAGAAGATGCGTTTCCAAGCATACTAACATCCACAAAAGCTCCCTTTTCAAGTTTATTACCCCCAAAATATAATTCATAATTATCCTGAATACCAACCATAAGATAACTTTCTGGTTTATTTAATATTGAAATCGCTTTCCCAAGTTCAGATTTAATTTTATCTTTTTTATCCTGAGATAAACTCAAAGTAAATTTTGAATCAATAAATGGCATAATTTTATCCTCCTTTACAATATAACAAATAAAAAAATAAATTTTAAAAAATAAATGTGCGCGGCATAAAATTAGACACACACATTTATTACTTATAAGTATAATATAAAAATTTAAATTTTATAACGCCTTAATCGTATCCATAATATAGTCGGCAAGTTGCTCTGATGTACATCCGTCGTTTCTTCCCGTAATAACGAGTTTCTTTTCTTTTTGGGTGCATATGTCAAGAGCCTCATCAAGTTTTTTTGATTTATCGGTAAAACCGATATGAGCAAGGAGCATACTTCCCGCACGAATTATACTGCATGGGTCGGCATAAATATCTCTGCCCTCGTCAACCATACGAGGAGCTGAACCGTGTATAGCCTCAAACATAGCGTATTTTTTACCCATGTTAATACTGCCGGCGGTACCTACGCCCCCTTGAAACTCAGCCGCTTCATCGGTAATAATGTCACCGTAAAGATTGGGAAGAACAACAACTTGAAACTGTGTACGACGTTTGGGATCTACAAGTTTAGCGGTCATAATGTCAATATACCAGTCGTCAGTCTCAATATTGGGATATTCCTTAGCTATTTCTTTAAAAATGTTAAGAAACTTACCATCAGTTGTTTTAATAATATTCGCCTTTGTGACAGCCGTAACTCTTGTTTTACCGTTTTTAACGGCATAATCAAAAGCCGCTCTTATAATTCTCTCAGTACCGTCTGTCGTAGCCACTGTAAAATCAAACGCTAAATCATCATCAATCTCAAAACCTTTACTTCCTAAAGTGTAAGACCCTTCTGTATTTTCTCTGTAAAAAGTCCAGTCAATCCCCTCGTCAGGAATTTTTACAGGACGAACATTTGCGAAAAGGTCAAGCTCTTTACGCATAGCGACATTAGCGCTTTCAATATTAACTTTGTCGCCCGCTCTCGGAGTAGTTGTAGGCCCTTTAAGTATAACTGGGCATTCTTTTATTTCCGCCAAAACGTCGTCAGGAATGGCTTTTCCCGCTCTAATCCTATTTTCTATAGTAAGTCCGTTAATAACTTTAAATTCAATTTTTCCCGACTTAACCTCATCATCAAGTAAAAACTCAAGAATTCTCTGGGCTTGCTTAGTAATAGCGGGACCAATACCATCCCCTCCAACAATGCCTATCTTTATTGTGTCAAGCTTCGTGAAATCAATAAACTCTTTATCAAGCTTCATTTTTTCAACTCTTTTAAGCTGTTCCTCAATAAGGGCGCCAAATTTTTCCTTAGCCGCCGTAACTTTATCCATTAATAACCACTCCTTATAAAAATTTATCAAAATAATTCTTGTATATTAGACCTGTTCCATAATCCGAGTTACTAAGATTAACAAAAGATTTTTTCATCAGGCAAAGCATAATTTTTATGAGAATATTTGAAAAGTATTTCAATAAAATCAGACAAAACATAATGTAAAAATATTTATTAAGCTGTGTATTAGGAAGTTATTAAACAGGTCTATTATTATAAAAATGTTTTTATATCAAAAAAAATAAAAAAGTAGTACAAATTAACCTTAAAATTTTAATTATCAGTTTCTTTCTTATATTTTTCAATTTCCGCAAGCACTATTTTCTCAAGCTCTTTATCACCAATAGCCGTTACTCGACCCTCCATATACTGTGTATCAACCCATGATTTAACAGCCTCAACAACAGGATGTTTTTTATCATAACTCTCGTCTTCCTTAAAATTAAAGTGCGTGTTTATCCAATGAGCCACCCCAGCGAGCCCTGATGTTTTTGAGACAGCGACTCTGCAAGGTCTGTTAAGTAACTTTTCAGTATCAAAAATATTATAAATTTCCTCATTCTTGAGTATGCCGTCCGCATGGATACCGGCCCTCGTAATATTAAAATCACTCCCTACAAAAGGGGTCATGGGAGGAATATCATACCCTATCTCAGTTCTGAAATAATCAGCGATTTCCGTAATAACCGTCGTATCCATATCATCAAGAGTGCCCCTAAATTGAGCGTATTCCATAATCATAGCCTCAAGAGGAGTGTTTCCGGTTCTCTCTCCTATACCAAAAAGAGAAGTATTAACACCGCACGCTCCATATAACCATGCGTAAGAAGCGTTTATAACAGCGCGATAAAAGTCATTATGCCCATGCCACTCAATCAATTCTTTCGGAACGGCGGCGTGATGATGAAGCCCATATATAATACCTTGGACACTTCGTGGTAAAACAGTGCCCGGAAAAGTGATTCCATATCCCATTGTATCGCAAGCTCTAATTTTAATGGGAACGCCGGTTTGTTTTGAAAGTTTCATTAACTCTGTGGCGAAAGGTACGACAAAACCATAAAAATCTGCCCTTGTAATATCCTCAAAATGACATCTTGGTCTTATTCCCATTTCAATACATTGTCCAATAACATCAAGATAATGCTTAATAATCTCGCTTCTTGTCATATTCATTTTATAGAATATATGATAATCCGAACAACTTACAAGAATCCCCGTTTCCTTAATTCCGACAGACTTAACAAGCTCAAAATCTTTTTTAGAGGCTCTTATCCATGTCGTAACCTCAGGAAACTCATACCCTTTCTCAAGACATTTATAAACAGCCTGCTGATCTTTTTTTGTATAGATAAAAAACTCACTTTGTCTAATAATCCCTTTAGGTCCTCCGAGTCTATGAAGCATGTCATAAATTTTTTCTATTTGCTCAACAGTATAAGGCTCCCTGGACTGTTGTCCGTCTCGAAAAGTCGTATCCGTAATCCAAATCTGTTCAGGCATATCCATAGGAACCAATCTATAATTAAACGCTACTTTCGGAACTTCCTCATAATTATACAAATTTCTGTATAAATTAGGTTCTTTTACATCTTGAAGAGGGTAACTTAATTCCTGTCTTTCAATCAAATTTGTTTTCTTACTAAACGCAAACATATAAAAAATCCTCCCTTCGTTATGATATATAAACTATTTTCATTGTTAAAAACTCACTTATGAAAAATCGATTAATCAAACTCAAAAAATAACTTTATTATTTTTTATTAAAGTTTTATTATCCGTGTTTATCACCTTTAAATAATTAACTACTTTTCATTTTACATAAAATAAGCCTTAGTGTCAACTGAATTTAAGAAAAAAATGGAACTTACAATAAAAAATAATTCAAAATTAAAATATTTAACCAAAATTTATATTTATTTTTCAACATTATTAAAAAAAATATCTAAACAAAAAAAATATTTATGCATAAAATAAAAACAATTAATTCATTTTTATATGTTTAGTATCTGATTTATATAATTAACGTAATTAAAATTTCATAAACGATGTAAAAATATTGGTGTAATATAATGAATTCTAAATAAATAAAATATTATATCAAAAATTATACACTGAAAAACGGAGGTACAAATAAATGAATTTATGTAAAAACTTAAATGACATACCTATGCAATTCAGGCAATATGAAAACCGCCGAAAAGAAGAACATATCCCCCCAAACACAAGAAATACAGAAAAAACTATCGAGGAAATAAAAAAAGAGATAAAATTAGAAAACATTCAGACAAAATCACCATATCCAAATCAAAATACTTTAAATTTAAAAGACAAAATTTTTATTTTTTTAATAATCACCATTTTTTTTGATATATTTTAAATACTTTTATAAAATAGGACGCTGCGAACAGCGCCCTATTTTATAAAAGTAAAATAAATTATTCCATAAATGTAATTCACTCATATCGTATATTAAAAAACTCTCAACGATTATTAAAATCATACAAATAGTAATAATTCTCATTAAAATATAACCATTATTTTAATCTGAGAAATACTAAAAAACTTTCATTATTAAACATATGAGCGATATCGCTAATTACATTTTCAACTCAAATTTTTAATATTTTTACTCGCTTTAATATAAATATATAATAAGCGAAAATAAAAGAGATATATCTTAACTTATTTATCTTTAGCGCGTATTTTAAATCTCAAATAAACTATAACACACCTATCGCCAGGCATTTACAGTAAATTAGCCTAAATTTTAGCATATTTAACTTATTTAGTTAAATTTCTGGCTCAATAAGACCATAAGTTCCGTTCTTTCTTTTATAAACTACATTAATTTCATCGCTTGAAGCATTCCTATAAACAAAAAAGTTGTGTCCAAGCAATTCCATTTCCATGACAGCTTCTTCCGCGTCCATTGGCTTAACGGCAAATTTTTTGGTTTTCGCTATTCTTACTTCCTCATCATCATTTTTATCTTCTTTTCCAACAGGCTCAAAATATTTAAGCTCATCAATAAAACTGGTGTCTCTCCTAGCTTTATCTCTTAAACGATTTTTATATTTAACCATTTGTTTTTCAAGAACATCGACAACCTCATCAATAGCCGCGTACATATCTGAACCTGTAACCTCCGCGCGCAAAATCCTTTTCGGTAAATTGACAGTTACCTCAACAGTGTGATCAAGTTTGACGACACTAAACGTAACTACAACACTTGCATTCTCCGGAACTAATTTTCCGATTCTTTCAAGCTTCGTCGTAATTTTCTCTTTCAAAGCATCCGAAACTGTAGTATTTTTTCCTGTAAATGAATAACGCATAAACATCAACTCCCTTTATCTAACCGTATATTTTAGTCGGCTTTGTGTAAAACTTTCATAAAAAAATTATGTAAAAGCTTTATATAATATATATTCTGCATAAATAAAAAAAATCCTTTTATTTTTTTTATTTTTTATAAAATTTTAGGAAAACTTTTATTAAAGCGTATCTGAAAAAACTCCGAAAGATTGTACAATATAATAGTATAATGAAAACTATGCCGATTGGGTGATAATAATTATATAGTAAAAGAAGGTGATGATGAAAAACCCTGTTAAAAATGCTTTGAACAAAACAGGCAAAAGTATCCCTTATCAAAACTTGAAATAGGAAAAAATGTTCCGCCTTTTCATATAAATTGCCCAGGAACAATAGAGCTAAAAATAGAAGGAGTCAAATAAAAAATAGCCAATAACTTTACAAATTCTGCGTTTGCAAGATATAATGAGCATACTAAAAATAAAAAACTGTTTTCATATTAGAGTAAATCGGAACCGGAAATAAAAAGAACTTCTAAATCATATGAATCAAACAAATTTAAAAATAATACAACGCCAAGAGCTTATATTGAATATAACCTCTTGGATGCGATTTCTTCTATTATTCAGAAGCCGCAACGCTCTCCTTTAAAAGTCTAAGCGAATATATTAAAATAATTTACTATTTGTCTATACTTTCTTATTAAAACCGCAATTCCATTCGATTTTAAAACTAATGTATTAAAAAATTCGACTTATATGCCGTTAAAGCCTTCAATATTTGATTTTCTTCTCCCAAAGGCTGTATTAAACCTTCATTTTTAGCTATTACTTTCTAATAATACTGCTTTTGCGCAGATATACGCTTTGCCTGTGCGTTTTTCATAGATTTCTCTACTTGTTCCTTCATCACTTTCTCGTAAAGCTTATGTCTTTTTTCCGAACTTGTTTTATTTCCTGTAATTTTCCTGCAAAACTAACTGAATTAGTTATATTTTTGTTATTTTTCGTATAACTGTTTAAAATTATACTCATATTATTTGTAATGTTAATATTCATACTGTAAAAAAATTTTTAAAACCGTCCCGTTTTTTTGTGTAATTTCTAATATTTTATCATCAACTGTTTTTGAGATAATTAAAAGAGTCATTTATAATTTTTTTATTGTTCTCAAATTCCTCTTTAGCTTTTTCCAATTCCTTTTGATGTATTTCTTTTTGAGCAGCTGTTGTATCGTTTCTATGCACATTATTTATATCTGTGACTTTGCTTATATACGCTTTATCCGCTTCCTCAATCGTCTTTTCTCTTATTTCCGCGGCGTTTTCAAGATTTTTTGTTAAATCCGCAACCGCTTGCGGGTCACCTGATTTTATTAAATCTATCGCTGTTTTTGTGCTTGTCATTTGTTCCATATAAACATTTAGTTTTTTCTTTTCTAACTCCTCAATTTGTTTATAATAATTCTGAATATTTTTAATATTTTCCTCACGCAACGCCTGCTGCGCCCCAAATCTTTCTTTTAAAATTTTTTCTATTTCCGCTTCCGCGGTATCAATTTTTCTGTTAATATCCTCAAAAGTTAATCCGTCAGCTGTAATTAACTTGTCGAACTGAATAGGCTGTACTGTAGATTTTTTCATTGCCTCTTCAAGCGAAACCACACTTGAGGCTGTTTTTCTGAGTTGCTCCTCAGTTTTTTCAAGATAATTTCCATTACCCTCAAAAACAGCCGCAAATGTTAAACCGGCCGCGGAAGCCGCGCCTAAGGCAACCGCGAACCAGCCTAAAGGACTCATTCCCATTGTGGCGTTAAATATTTTCATTGCCATATCCGCCGCGTACAGCCTTCCAATATAAATTGTTTCCGCGGCACTTACTAATTTAAGCCATATAGCGTGCGCTTTAAGCACTATATTTGTCGCTATTGATACCGCTTTAAAAATAAGCACAGCCGCCTTAACCGCTATATACCCTTTAGCCACTATTTTAAGTACAGGTATAATTTTACTCATATTTTTAGATATACCTCTAACCGTACTCGAAATAATATTGGCTATACCCTTGACAATGGGAGAAATCCCTTTAATAATACTTATTACATAGCCTATTGCTTCTTTTCAAACAAAAAAGACCCGCTGTATTAACAGCAAGTCTTTTTCGCTGAAAGGAGAAGTACGTTATATAAGAATCAATTTAAGGAATAATAAAAAATTATTTTACTTAAAATTTTCCGAACCGCTAAGCGGTTCTCTTTACGCTTTCGGTGTTTGTTTACACAAAACACCTTTCGCTAAAATTTTAACGCTTCCCATGCGTAAAATATTTTTTATCATCAATTAAAATTCTTATATATAAACGCAAGAATTAACCTGTTCCGGCGCTTCGGGAATTGAACCCGATAAACTAAACCTATACGCCCATACCGGCCGAAACCTAAGCCCCAGCCTAACATATTTCATAAGAGGTTAAATAGGTGCCGTCGATTTGTTTTACCTTTCGACACTAATATCTCTTAACATAACGAGAGTTCGAGAAAAAGGATAAAAAATATAATAAAATTTAGGAATCACTACAAAAAGGGGTTTTTAAATTCAATATTTAGCAACCTCTTTTTGTAGTGATTCCTAAATTTTATTATATTTTTTATCCTTTTTTCTCGAACTCACATTAAACGCCTTATGCTGCCGGATTCTATGACAGTCACATACATCTAAAATTGTGGAATCTACAAAATTAATTCCTCTATATGTGCCTTTTCGGGAATATACAAAAATATTATTGGTAAAACGGCGTTTGGCATAAGCTCTACAAATCGGTTATAAATTACAAGGCGGGGAAAAAATTTTTTCTACTCTTTAGAAATAAACTGAGTATAATACCTCTTGAACGTCCTGTAACCGGATAGATGAAATACTATACATATTGTCATAACTTCACTTAATGAGAACGCGTTGTGTAACTTTGTAGATATTTCTTCGTCATTTGTCCTAAGGCTATTATTTTGTAAATAATTGTTAAATTATTCACAGAATTTGTCAGCTTCATAAAATATTGATATAATTAATTTGTCCGTAAGTTTATTCTTCTTTGGTATGTTTTTTCGCGAATTTATTATACCACAGAAAGTCTTATGGACTTTTATTTTTCATCGAACTCACGTTAAAATACATGAAAGAAAATTTAGGACAGGCTATGAGAGTTACAGGAAAAGAAAGAATAAAAACGGAGCTTTTCAGTTTTTACTTTAAGAAAAATCAGGCAGCTAATATTACAAACGAGGCTGAGGCGTTTAACAGCGCTTATGTGAGAGGGAAAAAAGAAATAGACAGAACAGAACTGTTAAAAGCGATGAAAGAGGGAAAAGAAATTAGTTTCGCTAATATTAAGGAAAGCGAGAGTTTAATTATAAGATAAATTCAATAAAGAAAGCTAAAAAATACTTTAAGGCTAGGAAAAAACCATACTGATGAACCGTAAGAGGGCAAAACACCGAGACCGCATGACATATATCAGCAGCCTAAAAGATATCATAGAATTTAAAAAGCGGCATCCAAAATATAAAACAGTACTGCATTCAGATCGGGAATCGATATATGCATCCCCAAAATATAATGACCTGCTTGGGCCATGCGTCATCATACACTCTATGTCATGTGTCTAAACGCCGACAGACAATGCGACTATAGAGTCCATCAATAAATGGATAAAATCGGAATTGTTTACAGATTTTCATTTGCAGGGCGAAAACATCATAGAAAAAATGGCCACGTATATAATATTTTTCAATGAGGAACGGCCAGCATATTCACTAGGATATCTAATACCAAAACAGTATAAAGAAACATATATGGCTGTATAGAATCTCGGATTGTATGTCAAAAAATACAATTTAAGTGTCCAATTCTTGTTGACCAGTGCACTGATTTTATAAATTGTATCGCCTTTTGGAAAACGGGGGAATTTGTAAGCAAATACTTCAAAAAGGGTATGATGAGTTCTCTTGCCAGAAGGCTGATAGTACAGACTATTTGATTTTTTCTGTACATACTTATATACTAACACTACTTTAAGATTATTATGTTTACCGTCTAAACCTGTAAGTTCTAATTATTGTTTTGAGCTAAAAATTTTGCGATTGGTATAGATACTAAGATTACTTCAATATTTTATTAATTATTAAAACATTTTGACCGTCTTTATATTAGTATTTTATATCGTCCATAATTTTCTTTGTCATATAAATGCCAATCCTCCTACTTGTCTTTCTTCAGCGGAAAGAGTAATATCTGGGTCTTTTTTTTCAAAAGGATTATATTTAATACCTTTGTCAATAAATTTTATGGAAATATTTTTAGGATTACCAGAGGAGTCAAAATATATAGCAACGTTTCCTATGTTATTACCATAAGCATAACGTGCGATGTTTACAAATATTTCTTCAACCACAATGGTAACCTGCATTTTTGCGTTATCAGAACAATTATGTTTTTCAAGTTCACTGTCAACAAACGCGATAACATATTCTAAATTTTTAATCTCAGCGCTTACTTTAAATTTTCCCATAGCCAGCCCTCTTTTCCATTATATTTGATGCAACGCATTGTAATATCGTCAAATTGAGGCGTGTTCTTTATAAAATTATCAATGTCAGATTTAACATCTTTAAGTATATTTTCAGGTGTTCTTCCCTTTTTTTATTAAGAGCATTTAACATATTCTCTTTACCAAAAAAAAATATTTTCATCATATGTAGCTTCAGGGACTCCATCTGTATAAAGGTATAAATAATCTCCCCTATTTAGTGTAAAAGTGTAATCTTTATATTTAATACCTTCCATTCCACCTAATACAAATCCATGTTTATCTTTATGAAGTCAAATACACCTTCAGTATTTGTAATTGCCGGATATTCATGTCCGGCATTTGCCGCCGTTACGACACCCGTACTGATATCTAAAATTCCAAACCATGCTGTCACAAACATATCCGCCAAATTGCTTGCGTAAAGCCTGTCATTGACAAATGCCAATATATCACTTGGAGTACCACCAATCATTGCTCGGTCATTTAAAAGAATTTTTGATATCATCATAAAAAGTGCCGCTGGCACACCTTTTACCGACACATCAGCTATAACCATAGCGAAGTGTATTTCATCAATAAAGAAAAAGTCGTAAAAATCTCCACCTACCTCCTTAGCCAGAGTCATTGTAGCATAAACGTCTATTTCTTTTATATCAGGAAAAGCGGTAAATACATTTGGAATCATTCCGATTTATATTTGTGTAACAACGTTAAGTTCAGCACCTATACATTCCTTTTCAACTGTTATCGCCGTAAAATCATCAATATATTTTTTTTAAGAAGAAGCCATGTTATTAAATTCGTCGGCAAGATCACCTATTTCATCATTATTATATATTTTCGCGTGATAATCCAAGTTACCTTTGCTTATTACAGTCACATCCTTTCCAGGTGAAATAAGAGGCTCTGTAAACTGCCTGAAAAGTTTTTTTGATATAAAAAGTACAAGTATAATAATTACAATGAAGAAAACTATAAATAATATAATAGTTTTTATAATTTCAACATTCATATTATGTACAGGTTTAAGAACTGTATCTTGAGGAACAGAAAAACAAAGCTTCCAAGGCACCCTTGTAAGCAAAGTATAAGCATAATAAGAACCGTTATTAGATAATAAAATACCCTTTTTGCCCTCCATTATATTTTTTGCTGAGCTTTCTTCTATGTTAACATTTTCATAAATGTTGTATTTTGTGAATTTTCATCTTTATCTGTAATAATATTTCCGAAATCGCCAATCAAGAATGCCTCTGTTTTTTCTCCTAAATTAAGATTTATTACCGAGCGGTATAAATCAGATATAAGCATATCCATACATATAACACCGGCAAATTCATTATTTTTATCATAGAAAGGAGCAGCGCAGCTTATCATAAGACTTCTGCCATAAGAATCTCTGTAAACCTCTGTAAAAAAAACTATATTCTTTTCTTTTGCGCCTTTATACCATATTGAGTCAAAATAATTGTAGTATGATTCCGTTTCACCCTCGTCAAGTTCAGAGTAATTGTCATAAGAAATCATAAATCCTCTTTCTGTACCAATATATACGCTAGTAATTACGTCACTGTTTTTCATAACTATAGGCTTCCAAATTTGCTCCAAATTTCCCAAAAGCAATTCATCTTCCACATCCTCAAGTCTGATATTTCTTGAAGAAAACGTTCTTTGCATAGTAAACTTATTTTTGTTTAATATGTCCAGCGGAAACACTTGCCGCTTTACATAGGAATTTGTATTTTTCTATAATTCATTTATATAATCAGCAAAGTTATTAATATAATCGGCGTATTTTCCAAAATTTGAATCCGCGAAATCAGCCTTACTTATAAGAATATTGTTAATATTCAATCTCATTTGTTCAATCAATGTTTTACTGCTGTCATCTTTAATACGCATCATACCTATAATGCTTACAGCACTGTTTATTATAAGCGAAAACACAGCGATAATCAAAACCATCGCTTGAACTCTTTGTTTTATATGCTGTCTTTTACCTTTCATATGATTTTCCCCTGATTTTATAATACTTATTCTTTTCTATTCTTATCTAAGAAAATACGGATTAATTAATCTTTCGTGTCTTTATCTAATTTATTCATATGTTTTGTCAAAATTTTTCAATATAGCTATATAAATCAAAAAGCAACGCTGAAAAAACAAATAAAAAGGCAAAATATAAAAACATAGGCGTTTTTTTTAAGTTATATTAATTCTGTTACAATATATTTTTCAAGAATAATATCCGTCTGATAAGATAACTTGGATTTTCTCAATCCCTCAATGCCCAAATCCTCTTCTCTGTTAATATATTTAAATTTCTCACAGCAAAGCCGACAGTATCACGATTTAAGGAAATACCGCACAATTCAAAAATTATTTTTATTTTCCTTTGTGCGGTGTTTCCTTAAAATTCTATAATTTTTCGCGCGTATTTTAGTTTTCAGATACGCTCTAAGGAGACACTGGTTAAATCAATTGAAGGAGTTCGGGATAATTTATTTCATAAGCGAGAAAAGCTTCGAAAAATTAATTAGTATTACTGTTATTATATTTTTCACATTAATAACATTAATATTTTTTCATTTCAAGCACTTTTACTATATTTTTACGGAAACCAATTTTCATATATAATTTTTGATAAAGATATACAGCAAATAAAGAACTGGGCATAATTTTGTAAATTGAACTATGTTAATAGAGTTGAAGATAAAAAGAAGATATGATAAAATAAAAAAATAAGTTATTCGATGAAATATAGAGAAAGAACAATAGAATATCGCAAAGAGGACGTACATTAAAAGAAACAGGCAAACCATTTAATGTATCAATAAATACAATACATAAATGAGCACTAAGACGCATACTTTAAGGAAATTGCCGAGTGATTTAACTTTAGTGATATGTCAAGTATAATATTTGCTCCTTTTCAAATACAATGAAACTATTAACAGCGATTTATTTAAGGATTATTTTGTGAGAAACTGTCGCCTATTTTGATAAAGATACCGTAATTGTTATGGTTAATGCTTCTTTACCATTCCCAAAAACGGTTATTTTTTGTTGCGCAAAAATATGATTGTCGTTTGACTTTTCTTCCATCTTACTTTCTTAAACTTAATTTTGTTAAAAATTTTTGGCCTTGGTTTAAGCGTTAGCTTGAAGAAAAAAACGATTATTATTTTATAAAAAAGTATATGGATAAAAATCAGATTTGACGTTAATTGTCATTTTTATGACGTGAACAACAAGATATGTTAATTAGAAATTTGGTATAATTATAATTAGGTATATTCATTAAGGGTAGGTGGATAATAAAATGATTAAAATAGCCATTTGCGATGATAATAAAAGTGAATTTAACTATATAGCGAAGCAAATTGAAGACTATAAAACAATGTCATATGTTAATGTAAAATACACTTATTTTTCGAATGGTACGGAACTTTTAACTCAGATTAAATCAGGTGTCTTTTATGATCTTATTTTTCTTGATATTATTATGCCTGATATAAATGGCATAGATACCGCAATGAAAATACATAGATACAGCAGGATAACTAAAATTATATTTTTAACCGTATCCTCGGAATTCGCCGTTGACAGCTACAACGTTAACGCGCTTGATTATATATTAAAGCCTATAACAGCTGAAAGATTTGCGATAGCGATTAGAAAATTTGAGGAAAGCCGCAGACAGTTTGAATATGAAACGATTATGATTCAGAAAAAATCAGGCGTTATTCAAATACCGTTATATACTTTGTGCTATGTGGAAGTTTTTGATCACAGCATTATTTATCATTTGTCGGATTCAAGTATAGAAAAATGCCGTCAAAGCCTTTCCGAAGTAGAGGATAGGCTTAAAAGAAACAGCAAATTTTTTAAAACTCACCGAAGCTATATTGTTAATATGGACTATATAAAAAGAATAGATATAAAAGGTATTACTATGACAAACGGCGATGTTGTTCTGCTTTCAAAGTCAAATTATAAAGCGCTGACTGATTTGTTTTTGAAATATAAGCTTGAGGGAGGAATATAATGTGACTACAATTTTACGTGATTTATCTATAATATGGATTCTTTTGCATTGTTGTATAATGTTTATGTTTCTTTATGAAAGCAGATTTTCAAAACGGATTACTAATATCGCAACTTGTATTTTTATGATACCTCTTACGGCTATAAATTTAGCCAATGTCATTTTATTTGGCATAGAATATGCCGGACAGTTTATATTTTTTTGCTGTGTTTTGCCAAGTCTTTTATTTTTCTGCGTTATGGCTAAAAATAGGGATTCAAGATTTTTATTTACATTTTGTGTTGTTGACACAATAATACTTGAAATACTTTTCGCGACAAATCTTTTGGATAATGCTTTAGGTTTGGGAAATTATACAGTAATGTTCATTTCAAGACTTATAATTATTCCTATAATAGAATTTATTATCGTTAAATATATTCGGCAGCCATATCGTATGCTTCAGAGGCATACCAAAAAAGGCTGGGGGGGTATTTTCTTTAATGGCAGTTCTTTTTTATATAATACTGCTTGTAGTTACATATTATCCTTGTATTATTTTGGATAGACCCGAGTATATTCCGTATCTTATACTGATTCTTATATTGGTTCCCGTTATGTATATCACAGTTTTAAATATTTTGTGGAAACAGCTTAAGCTATTTATGGCAAATGAAGAAAACCGAATGCTTAATATGCAGATAAAAATGGTAAATGAAAGACTCGAAAACAGCGCTAAAACAGAAAGCAGTATCAAAATTCTTCATCATGATGTCAGGCATCGTATGATTTTGTTAAATAATTATTTGATGAATAATGACATTGAAAGCGCGGTGAAATTTATAAAAGATATTATAGCGGAAACTGACGCAAGTAGTTTTAAAAACTATTGTAAAAATAATTCTGTAAACGCGGTGCTTTCTTATTATGAGGGTATTGCGTCTTCAAATCACATTGTCTTTAACTCCAATATAAAATTATCTGAAAAGATAAAAATAAGTGAAACGGATTTCGCGGTTATTTTATCTAATGGACTTGAAAACGCCATTAACGCTATTAATAAATTTAAAAGCTGTGATGACAAAGAGGTGATTATAAAAGCTTTTGTTGACTATGGAATATTGTATCTTGAAATTAAAAATCCATTTGATGGTAAAATTGATTTTGACAACGGTCTTCCTAAAGTTATTGATGAAAATCATGGATATGGCACAAAATCTATGGCGGCAATAGTAAATAAAAATAACGGAATATATTCTTTCGCGGCCGATAAGGGATTTTTTGTATTTCGCTGCGCGATATAAAAGTGATAGCAAAATTTCAAAGATTTTTTTGATTTACAGGAATTTATTTGCTTATTTTTTTAACACTACAAAATCTAATATATTTTAAGGAGGATAAAATGAAAAAATTATTATGCGTCAGAAGTCCGTCATACTATATTGAAAACATTAACAATACCACTCATAAAATTTATTCTTTTATTGTTCCACTGTAATATTAAAAATTAATTTAATATTACAGCGGAACTCAAATATGGAATTCTCAAATCGGCGGAAATTTACGGATGTTTTAAAATAATATAAAAAAATGGAGAACTAATTATGAAAATTATATCAATGATTTTGGGAATAATTTTAACTATTTTTGGCGTTTCAATGATTTTCACGCCTATTGCTACATTTTTAAACACAGGATATTTCTTCGCTATTATGCTTCTCACGTGCGGAATTATGGGTGTGATTACAAATGTTTCATCACGTGATTTTGGTATAAATTTTATTTTTGCGATTATAAGCACTGTACTTGGTATTATTATGGCGGTCGCGCCGAGTATGCGGCTTTTTGCTGACGGAATGTTACTGTATATTATGGCTTACTGGTTTATTTTACAGGGAATTGTTTCAATATTTATCGCTGTAAAAGCTAAAAAAGCTGAAAAAAAGCAATGGGGCTGGATACTGGCGATAGGTATATTATAGGGCTGATTGTAGGTATCTACACATTATTCCACCCTTTAGTACTCGCTATGACGTTAGGTATCTTAATAGGTATTTACTTTATTGAGTCTGGTGTCAATATGATAATTATTGCCCGTGAAAACAAAGAATAACATATATGATTGTAATAAGCCAGAGTAGTTTAATAAAAGGTATAAGAATTTATAAAATATCATAAGCGAAATTTTTAGGACTGTATGTATATTTGCGGATGATATATTGAAAACATTTAATCATGGAGGTACATATGTTTAAGAGAAGATTGAGATTGTTTGCGATGTTTGCCGTTTTGATTACAGCAATCGGCATATGCTTTTATTTATCAGGCTGTTCAGGGGATTCGGCTATAAAATCTGAAACGGATAATCAGGATGATAGGAAGTTTGAGATAAAAGAATTAAAGGGTACGCCGTCTGATTACTCAGACGGAGACAACTGGCTGAATGTTCCTGAGATTACTCATAATACAGATACATTTTATATTTATCCCACCTGTTATACTGATACTTCCGAAAGCGCGAAGCCTATATGCGATATAGATAACCAACAAGTAAGGAAACAAGCTAAAAAAGTATATAAAAAGCAAGCCACGGTTTATGAAGAGTCAACAAACGTGTTCGCGCCTTATTACAGACAAAGCAATATTTACGCTGTCAAAGACTTAAATAATGATGAGCTTGAGGAATTTCAGATGAACGAACAGCGTACTGATATTTACTCAGCACTTGACTATTATTTTGAAAATTACAATGATGGAAGGCCTTTTATTATAGCTGGACATTCTCAGGGTTCTATTATGACAAAGATTATTCTTGGTGAATATATGAAAGCGCATCCTGAATATTATGAACGAATGGTCGCCGCGTATCCCATAGGTTACTCAATAACAAAAGGCTGGCTTGAGGAACACCCATATATTAAATTTGCCGAGGGTGCCGATGACACAGGCGTTGTGGTCTCATGGAACACGGAAGGCGCGGGAAACATAGGAAAGCGCAATATTGTTGTGGAAGATAACGCCATAAGCATTAATCCTATTAACTGGAAGAGAGACGAAACATACGCTTCTTTTGAGGAAAACCTCGGAAGCCGTATTTTAAATGAAAAAACGGGCGAATATGAAATTATAAAGGGATTGGTGGACGCTCAGATTTATGGCAAGCGAGGAGTTGTTATATGTACCGCTAAAGGTATTTCTTCCAATTTAGCCGAGGAAGTATTCGGTCCCGAGAGTTTCCACGGATATGATTATGACTTTTATTATGAAAACCTTAGAGAAAATGTGGCTTCAAGAATTAAAAGCTATTTCCTGCAACAAAAAAACAGCGATAACTGATTATAGTCAAGAAACTTGAAAATTAGCGAAAGATAATACAGCGGATTTTAAATTTTTTTAAACGCTAACCGACAGATTCACTATAGCTGAAAATTATTTTTACAAAACGTGGAGTGGAGAGCGTATCCGTCATCCTATGCCTGCCGGCTCTGACACAGTGAAGAGGATTTTCAGCTATAGAGCTTGTTCATTTTCAGGCTTATTGATTAATTTAACCGACTAAGTAAAACTTCGCCATCAGCTATGAGTATTTTTGTTGCACAAAAATACCCATAGTCTTTGACTTTTCAGCCATATACATTTTATTATTTAGCGCTGATTGATATACAAGATACTTTTTATCATTGACATAATACTTTCCATACTGCTCGTTTTAGAGCCGGAAATGTTATAAGCGTCTTTCCATTTTTGTACAGCAGTTATCATTTTTTGACCGATATTATCGGGAATATTATCTGTTTGTGACTGTTTTTTATAAGAATTTGCAATAGACGAATTTATTTTTGACATTTTTTCCGCCATATCTCTGAAAGCCGGAGCCGCTTTTTTAGCGTTTTCCGCAAAAATATCTGCCAGTTCTGACGCTTTCTGATATGCTTCATCTAATTTGCTTAATTCTTCTTCCATAGTCAATTTTCTGTATCCTGTTTCAGAATTTTTATCTTCAACATAACGCTCTATTGTACCGTCCTGATAACCTTTAACAATTTGGTCATACAGATTTCCATAAGCCTTTACATAATCTTCAGCTCTGTTAGAAACACTGTATGTACCGCTGCGCTGTTCTTTAAAAGCACTCGCTTCTTTGGCTAACTGATAATCATAATCCACTTGAATAGACTTTGAAGCCTCTTTTATTGAGTTGCGTGTTTTTATAATATCTTCATAAGTCATTTTCTGTGTGCCGATCTCCTGAACCTGCTTTCTGTAACTGTCACGACTTTCCTTAGAAATTGTAACTATTGTCTGACTGCCAGAATCAGATGATACATTTTTTTGTGCTGTTTTTTTCGTGTCTGCCTTGTTTGTACCAAATATACTGATTCCTGTATTGGCTTGATTTGTGTTATTGTTAATATTTATTGACATTTTTATCACCTTTTTCTAAAAATCATATATCAAAAGTACCAACACCAATTATAAACCGGCTTATATGCTTATTTGGTCGTTACACTGATGTATTAATACCTCTTGTAAATGTTTCTCCATATTGTCCCTGAGTTTTTACCAAAGATTTATCTATTGATTCTCTGGTAATTCCGTCTAAAACTCCTGCCGGAATCTGTTTTCCCGGTTTCCATGACGGGTCCGCTGCTTTAACCGCTGCATAAAAGGCTTTATTATATTGGCGTTCATATTGTTCTAAAGTCCAAGTACCTTTTAATCTGTCCTCTTTTTTGATACTAAGCTGAAAAGCACGGAAAACATCAGACCTTTTTGTTGTATCTCCGTTTGCTACACCATTCTCAGCAATAAATTCTCTTTTGCAGTTTTCAAACATTTTTTGTCTTGCGTCCTCTGAAATGTCTATAATCTTATGGTGTTCGTATATTGACATACCTGTTGCGTTCATTCCCGGAACAATAAGTCCGCCAGCGGTATAATCTCCGTCACTGTTATATCCGCTCATTAAATTTTTAATTGCCTGCACGTTTGTAAACATTGCGCCGGCGGCTCCTCCTGTTGATTTCATCATTTCGCTGATAACAGCTTTGTACTGCTTGCTGTTTGTATCAATTCCCGCCGTTCTCAGCTGTGCTTGAACTGAACTGCTTGATATGTCGGATACTTTAAAAGAATTTACTATCCCTTTGCTGCTTGACTTGCTGTTTTTCACACCAAACATCAATTCAAATAAATAACTGTAATCTGTATTAATTCTTGACATATTCAGCCCTCCTAAACAAATCAAAAAATATTATTTTATCATATAGAATAATCTATCTTCTTAGTTGAATCCGCTGTTATATCCTGTTTAATTTTATTGTAAGATGTTCGTCCTTTAGCCGTTTCTCTATATTCATTTTTTAAACGTGCCAATTCATTATTGTAAATTGAAGTAAATTCTTTAGCCCTCGCAAATTCCGCATCTGTACTTATAGCTTTCCAATTTCTTGATTCGGGATTATATGATAGAGTTTTATTCCCTTTACTATCCCAGAACATACAAGCGGCATTCATTTTACCGCCTGTCTTTTTCATACTTGCATTGTAAATAGCTTTTCTGTCAGGCGATACAGTTTCTCCGTGACGCATACAAAGTTCCCTGTATGCTTTATCATCACGTTTTCCGGTTGCAAACTCTTTTCTCGCAAGGTCTTTTATAGCTTCCTCAAATTCTTTCTCAGACATTGCGGGTTTATCACGCTTTGTCATTATATTGTCCCAATTTGGTTTTGAGAAACTAATGTCAACAGGCTTAAAACGCAACGCAAAATTACCATAATCACACTGTGCTAACGGGTCATTTGATTTACCTTTATTGCCAAACATCTGTTGAATCATATTTGTATACTGGGAATAATTGTTTCTTGTTATATTCATAAAATCACACTCCTTAGAAATATATTGTCTACTATATATATCGACCCCCCCGAAAAATTAATAACAAAATTACAGTTTTTTTTACAGATTTATTGAATATACATAAAATTTTTATTATAAGCTGTAACAACGGACGCAAAAACCTGCGGAGATACCTTTGAGTCTGTTATTCGATTTTTAATAGTTTCTTCCATAGCCTGTTTTTCGCTTAAAATTTTTATTTCTGTTCTGCATTTTCCCACTGATTCCATACTACGTTCCATATTTTCTTTCATTTGTGCTACTTCTTTTTCTCTTTTAGCTTTATTGATTTTATTTACTTCAGCTACACGCTCTGGAGAATCCGCACAACCGCAAATATATGTTACCGTTCCGTCTTCATGAATTACAACACCACATGCCTGAAAGTCAAGTCCCATTGCTGCGCATCGAGCTGTTTCTTTTGGAACTATCTGATTAAAAAAGTAATCTATTTTCTGTTCATAGTAAGCAGCCTTTTGCGGACTGTTTGCCATTTCTTCAAAAATATTCGGAGCAATAATAACATCATTACCTCTCATTGTTTTAGCTATTTTATCAAGACTTTTGTCGTCTTTTCCTACATTCTCTATTCTTACATTGCCATATTTCTGTTTAAGATACTTTTGATATGCGTCTATCTTTGATGTACTTGTTTTTTCTGTCGCCTGTGCCATACTCATATTTTCAGCTTTTTTTGCGGATAATGTACTGCTGAAGTCAATACTGTTGTTTTGATTTACTGTCTTGTTCTGCCGATTAGCATATCTTTGATAATACATATTTGCTATGTTAGACAAACCTAAATCCATAGTTTATTTCCCCTTTCATCGGCTTACGATTTTATTCAAAAACCGCTTTGCTCTCTTTTAAGAACAAAGCAAAATATATTAAAACAATTTACTGCTTGCTATAAGCAAATCAATCGGTAAATCATAAGGCATATTATTTTTTTCATAAGCTGTTGCCAACGATTTATTATCACTTATCTTCCGCAAGTTTTTTTGATACTGATTATGCTGTATTTCTGCTCTTTTTATAGCACTTTCTTCTAAAACACGCATATATTCAGCCTTTTTTTCAGCTTTCTTTTTCTGCTCAGTTTCAAATTGACGCTGTTCTTCCTCTGTTGGCCCAACAAGACCTCCGCCGCTTGTCAATCTCCAACGTACAACTTCTCCATTTTCGTCCAAAACAATTAAAGCGGAATGATTTCCGTCAGGTATAGAGGGATAGCCGTTCCAAGCAAAAAGATAATCTATATTTCTCATAATTTTATCTGCCAATGCTGGATTATTTTTCAATTTTTCTTCCAGTGCGGGCGGAACAATTATTGAATTTTGTCCTAATGTGGAATTAAATCTGCTTTGCACCGATGAGTCGGTCATACTGGGATTTGACCCATTAGGTTTCCAATCTAAAATAGACTTGTCAACATTTTCTTGAAAAAATTTCTCAAATGGATAATCGTTTCTATCCCATACTCCTTGTGGAATGTTTGAAGCGTCCATAACGTGATAATACGCACCGGGAAATCTTGACTTCCACATATTCTCAAAAGAAGAGTTTTCTTTTACATTGCTCAATTTTTCCGAAAAACTTATACCTTTTACAATATCAGTATTATAACTGTTATATGTATTCTGATATACTTTTTCAAGCATATTGTTTACACCTAAAATACTCATAAATTTGCTCCTTTCCGATAGTTATTTTACAATATTATAAAAATGCAATTCATCTGTCAGTCAGAATTGCCTATGCTTTTCTTTAATAAGACCAAGCATTATTCATAAAAAAAGTTTGATTTATAAGCTCCAAGCAACACTCCTTTCGCTGTATTTTTATTATTTATTGCTTGTGTAAGCAAATTTCTCTTTAACGCACTTTCCTCTAAAATACGCATATACTCTGCTTTTTTATTTTGCTCGACATTAAGCTGATACTGTACTTCCCGTCTTTTTTTATTTGCCTCGGCAAACTCTGATGAAGAAACACTTATACTTTCACTAGTTACACAAGAATGCGCAATTTCTCCATTTTCATCAAGTGCAATTAAATAGCCATTACACGGATTTTGAAAATAACCTTTGATATGAATTACATCTGAGTCTTGTTTTGAAATAAAGGTTTCTACTCTATCCATCACTTCTTTTGCAAGCTGCGGGTTATTATTCATTTTTTCCTCTAAGGCGGGCGGAACAATAATAGATTTTTTGCCAATCGTAGACCTTATTCTTGCCTGTACTTTTGGGTCGGACATAGCAGGCTCCGCGCCGGACGGTTTCCAGTTTAAGAGTGCCTTATCCGCATTATCAGTAAAATATTCTTCCCACGGATAATCATTACGTCCCCATAAAGAGCCGTCAATTTTTGAAGTATCCATAACATTATAGTATGCTCCGGGAAATTTTGACTTCCACATATCCTTAAATGAATTAACTTCTTTCGCACTGTTTAATTTTTCCTTAAAAGCCACAGCACTTCCGGCAGTTGTTTTTGAGTTCTTCAAAGTATTCTGATATACTCTTTCCAACATTCCGTTTATACCTAAAATACTCATATTTTTCCTCCCTTTTATTTTGGGGTATCTCTAAAAACATAATTTTGTATATTTACGTGAGTTCGATGAAAATTTATGATTAATGGAACCTTTTTCTATCGCAAAAAGGTTCCAAACCTCCAAAAATGCTC
>CAJTVH010000017.1 GCA_910579745.1 uncultured Clostridia bacterium
CGCTGACGTTTTATATCGTCCCTTCTCCTCTTTTCGCACTTACTATATGCAGCGGACTTTTATAGCTATCCTTTTTTGTTGTTGAACGGATTGTTTTTCCATCTAACGCAACAGTAAAATTTTTCTGTTTATTGGGTATCAAGCTTTCAACCCATCTGATAAAACACTTATTAAGTGAATCAGGCTTCACAAGTTTAAGCAAACACAATAGCCAATAATAACATGGCACTTCTTTTATTTGAAATTTCTCCTTTAAAAACTCCTTTATTTTCTCATTTGCTGCCCATTGATGTATTTGACTTACATTTTTCAATCCGCAAATACTTCCAAGTATTATTATTGTTATTGCGTCTGCAACACTGCAAAAATATCCCTTATATTCTTTTGTTGTTTCCAATTCTTCAAAATATTCTATTAATTTATTCATACCTATATTTTATCTATAAATTTCTATTTTTGTACAGTTTTTTTAAAATTGATTTCCGTGTTACATTAAAAGCTTATAAACTCTAAAATCTGTATAATTATTATTTATGTTGATTATTTTTCTCATTAATGGTATTATATTAATTAGTTGCCAAAATTGTTGGTAAATTCTTAATAAACGTTTATTGACAGCAATCAACGCTCAACTTTATCATAAATAAATATTAAAACATCAAAATTTTTTTAAATCACTAAAACCACAGCGTGTCAGAAAACTGTAATAAATAATAACCCTACTAATAGTTTAAACTTTTTTAGCTGAAACTATATCAATATTATATGGTAAAACAATGAGAAAATTTTTCACTTAAAAATATAATCCAAAGTCTTTAATATATTTTTCACAGTTTTTCATATGTGTTTTAGTCTTCAGATACGCTGTAATAATGAAGAGGAAAAGATAAAATGAATACACAAAAAATATCAAATAAAAATAATTTTTTCACCCGTCCTTTAAATATATTTTTTACGGCTGTTTTATGTACAGCCTTGTGGGGAAGCGCTATTCCCGTAATAAAAATAGGATATGAGGCGTTTAAGATTTCTGGTGAATCCTCTTCATCGCAAATGCTTTTCGCGGGATACAGATTTTTTATAGCGGGATTAATAACAATATTATTCCGCTCTTTAATCTCAAAAAAATTTGTATACCCCCAAAAAAATGAGATTCTCGGCATAGCCTCACTCGGTATAGTACAAACAGCGATACAATATATTTTATTCTATACAAGTTTAAATTATCTCACAGGAGTAAAAGGTTCCATAATAAACGCCTCAGGAAATTTTTTCGCCGTAATTCTTGCCCATATATTTATAAAAAACGATAAACTTACGCCAAAAAAAATAATTGGGTGTTTACTCGGATTCTTAGGAGTCGTTCTGTGTAATATAAACGGCGGAGAAATCGATGCAGCGTTTTCATTTCAAGGCGAAGGATTTATGGTTCTTGCCGCTTTCGCTTTCGCGTCGGGAGCCGTGATAACAAAATTTTTAACAAAAAACTCAGATTCCGCTATGATAACAGGCTATCAGTTAGGGTTTGGCGGTATTATTTTAACAATAGTCGGAATACTATCCGGAGGGGAACTATCCTTTCCCGAATTAAAAATAACGGATATAAATACTTTTTATCCATTATTTATTTTATTATATTTGTCTCTTCTATCATCCATAGCTTTTTCACTTTGGGCGGAACTTTTGAAATATAATTTTGTGGGAAAAATATCTGTATATGGTTTTTTAAACCCCATATTCGGAGTAATACTCTCAGGTATTCTTCTTGGGGAAAATTTCTTTAACGCCGAGACAATAGGAGCGTTAATATTAGTAAGTATAGGAATTCTTATAGTCAATTTTAATAAGAAAGGATAATTAGCGTTGGACTTCAAAAATATAATGATAGACGATAAAGAAATCATCGAAAAATACACAAAACAAAATAATTATTTTTTATGCGACCATTGTTTTACTGATATATTTATGTGGAGATATAATTACTCGACAAAATATTGTATAAAAGACGATTTTTTATTTTTAAAGGTAAAATCTCATGAGGATAAACAGGAAATGTACCTCGCTCCTTTAGGCTCAGGTGATTTAAAAAAAGCTGTGTTATCAATAATGGAATACGCGAGGAAAAAAGGAAATTCTTTTATAATGCTTTCAATTCCAGAGCAAATAAAAGAAAGAATTGAAAAAGATATGCCTGATACCTTTATATTTGAGGAAAATCGTGATAACGCCGATTATATCTATCTCGCTGAGGATTTAATAAACTTAAAAGGGAAAAAATTTCATTCCAAGCGTAATTTTATAAACAGGTTTAAAGAAGTTTACGACGGTCGATGGAGATTTGAGGAACTTACCGAGGAAAACGCTAAAGAGGTTTTTAAATATCAGCTTAAATGGTATGAGGAAAACCGACAAACGGGAGATAATTCTCTTTTTTCGGAAATAAGCGCTATAGCCCAGGCGTTAAAAAATTTTAAAAAGCTTGATTTAAAAGGTGGCCTTATTAGGCTTGACGAAAAAATTATAGCCTTTACAATAGCAAGCAAGAGTCATGACAATATGTACACTATACAAATAGAAAAAGCTGAACATTCAATAAATGGGGCATATCAGCTTATAAACAATGAATTTGCTAAAAGATATTTTAACGATATACAATATGTTGACCGTGAAGAGGATTTGGGAATAGAAGGTCTTAGAAAAGCTAAATTATCATATAAACCCGTGTTTATGGGAATAAACTATACAGCCGTGTTAAAGGAGCGCTAAAAATGGAATATAGTAAGAATATACGCTACGCCTCCCCTAAAAACTTAAATGAGATAACGGCTCTTTGGAATATGTGTTTTCCTGAATCGCCGGAATTTACAAAATGGTATTTTGAAAAAGTCTTTTCCCTGGAAAATACTTTAATATATACGGAAAACGGCAAAATAACGGCGATGCTTCAAGAAATCCCCCTACAGTTTAATAACTCCCAAAAAGCGACTTATATATACGGCGCTTGCACTCACCCCTTACACAGAAAAAAGGGAATTATGTCAAGGCTTTTAACTCAATCATTTAAAAACGATATAAAAAAAGGAATACCTCAATCAATACTTATTCCTGAAAATGAGGAATTATTCAAATTCTATGAAAAATTCGGATACAAAAAAACTACGTTAGTCAAAAAAGAGATTTTTAAATACTCTGATTTCTCTCAAAACTTAGACGATGAATATATTTTTAAAAAAGCGGATTTTTCGGATATTGAAAATATAAACAGTTTATATGAAAAAACTCTTCTCGGTAATAATTTTATACTCCGTGATAATTCTTTTTGGAAAAATCAAATACAAATGTTTAACGACCTGGGAGGAGGCTGTTTTTGCCTGTATAAAACGAATAATCCGGCTATATCGGCTTATGCCTTTGTATGGAGAGAAAACACTTTGCAGGCTCAGGAAATATGTTTTAAAGATAATAAAGTAAAAAATATTCTTTGCGAAAATTTATTGTTAAAATTAAACTCAAAAAGACTTGAATGTAATGCTTATGACAAAAAAGGAGAATATAAAGCCTGTGTAAAATTCCACAATAAAAAAACAGAAAATAATATTTCCGTTTCTGATTATATAATAAATTTGTTATGGAATTAGTTCTGTACCTTATACTGTTTTCAGCGTATCGATTTTATCGACACGCTGAAAACAGCGTTTTTTCGCGGTTTAACAGAAAGATAAATATATAAATCCCAAAACGGCTTTTGTTATTTTAATCTTATTACGACTTTAAAAATTTTTAATAAGATCATAATAAAACAATTCCTTATTATATCCGTTATATCAAGGTTTACCTGCTCATTTTTTATAATTCTAACTCTTTTAATAGCCTAACCAGCATTTAATACCTCTCTAATTTCATAATATATTTAAATTTTTACACATATATTAAATTGTTTTTAGTACACATACATTCCGTAGCGATAAAATTATTTTTTCTTTGAAGCGGCGGATTTTTCCTTAAAATATTTTTCAAGCTCATATTGAGAATCAAAAATAACATCATTTTCTGAAATCTCTTTTTTACAATAGCTTCCGTCAGACTTCATATACCATCCTTTCTTGTTGTCTTTTCCGCAAAACTCCAAAATCCTTAAAACAGTCTTCCTGGCCGATGAACTCTTAATTGGAATAAACACCTCTATTCTTCGTCTTGTGTTCCTATTCAAAAAGTCCCCCGAACCAATAAATATTTTCTCATGTCCATCTTTACCAAAACACAAAATTCTTGAATGCTCAAGATATTTTCCGACAATACTTTTTACTGTAATATTTTCGGTATATCCGGGAACACCAGCGCGCATACAGCATATTCCCCTTATATACAGCTCAATTTTTACTCCTTCTTTGGAAGCCTCAACAAGCTTGCGCATAATATCAATATCGTTCATAGAATTAATTTTTATAGCGATAAAACCATTTCCATCAAGTTTATGCTTTAAAATTTCCTTATCAATAAGCTCAATAACATTAGTCTTGTAACAATTAGGCGCAATCCAAAGACTTCTCGCGCTCTCAACCGCCTCCCCTTTCTGTAAACTATCGAATAAGTCGGCGGCGTCCGCCCCAATATCATTATCCGACGTTATATATGACATATCCGTATACTGTTCGGAAGTTTTCTCGTTATAATTTCCTGTTCCTACCTGGGTTATATAGCTTATCTTATTATGATGTTTTTTTGTTATAAGGCATACTTTAGCGTGTACTTTATAATCATTTAATCCATAAATAACTTTACATCCGGCATCCTCAAGGATTTTTGAGTAATCTATATTACTTTGCTCATCAAACCTCGCCCTAAGCTCAAGAAGGCATACCACCTCTTTCCCTCTTTCAGCGGCATAAGCGAGAGCGGAAACAACTTTACTGTAACTCGCTAGGCGATAAAGCGAAATTTTTATTGAAACAACATCCAAATCATCGGCGGCCTCATAAAGTAAATCCACAAAGACACCAAAACTCTGAAACGGCACGCTGAATAACAAATCATTTTTAGCTATATATTTCATAAGCTGACCTTTTTCAGACTTTATACATTTTACGGGTTTGTTTTCACTAAACAATAATTTTCTATCATTAAGTCTTAACGCCTTATAAAGACTAAACCCAAAAGAAAAATTCAAAGGGAGTTTTTCCTTAAAAATAATATTATTCTCACAGTCAAGCTTTTCACAAAGAAAACCTTTCATTTTCTCGGATAACTCGCTGCAAACCTGAATTCTAACAGGAGCTAAGATTCTCCTCTTTTTCAGCATGTATTGCATAATCCCCCTGAAATCAACGTCGTTGTCCGAATCAAGAATAGCCTCGCTTATAGTAATATCGGCGTTTCTTGTAACTCTTATTTTATAAATCTCTTTAATTTTAAAGTTAGGAAACAATTTCTCAGCGTAAAACTGCACAACATCGGAAATAAAAGCGACTTTTTTTCTGCCGTCGGCGTTAAAAGTAAAATATTGGTCTTCCATAGCCGTAGGAATAATTCCTATCTTTTCCTCGTTATTTTTCGTTTCCAAAATAGCTATTATGTATATTTCCTTATTTTTAAGAAAAGGAAATAGCTGTTCCTCATCAACAACCTGGGGAGATAAAACAGGAAAAATCTCCTCATAAAAATATTTCTCGGAAATAAGACTCTCACTTCTTGAAATATTATTAAAATCAATAATATCTATATCGAATTTTTTCAGTTCCTTAACAATATTTTTATAACCGTTCTCAAGTAAATCCCCCATGCGCTCCACGCTTTTATAAATTTCCGTAATCTGCTTTTTAACAGACCACCCCGTTTTATCGTCAACTTTATCAGGAAAATTTTCAGCGTCTTCTCCCAACGAGCCTACCCTGACCATAAAAAACTCGTCAAGATTAGAGAAATAAATAGACATAAATTTAAGACGCTCGAATAACGGATTATAATTGTCAAAGGCCTCAAAAAGAACCCTTTTGTTAAATTCAAGCCAGCTTAATTCCCTGTTTATAAAAAGTTCTTTTTCAATATTCTCTCCCATAAATACCCCTCCCTTACACTGCCTTTAATAGTCTGTATTTTCTCAGAGCCTATGTACCTGCAGATTGTTCTTAAAACAATAAGCCCTGGAATTATGGTATAAACCCTTTCTGGAATAATATGACAAATAAAACTTACGCCTTTAACGTCCATTTTATAAATAGTTTTAATAATCTCATCAATTTGAGATACCGTAAGCTGATAGTCCGATATATTACCCTCTCCGCCGACCAGCGAACGGTGAAGCTTGGCACCCGCCCTCGCCGTTCCTCCTATAGCGTACAGCTTTTCATATCCCATATCTTTAAAGTCTTTATTTCTCAAAAGCTCTTCTTTTACGTATTCCTTTATTTTTTTTATTTCCTTCTTTTTAGGTAAAAGGCCTCCCACAAAATTTTTATAAGTAATAAGACTGCCTATTTTAAAAGAATCAGAGTTTACAATTCCTTTTTCGGAAAAAGAAAACATTTGCCCGCTTCCTCCGCCAAGGTCAAGTCCTATCCCCTTTTTTTCCTTGATATATGTTTTCATGCCTACATAATCAAAGAAAACTTCTTCCTCCGATGAAATAATGTCTATATCAATATCAAGTTCATTTTTTATTTTAAAAATAACATCCCGTTCATTTTTTAAATTTCTTAAAGACGCTGTGGCAAACCAAAAAACGCCGTCGCATTTAATAGCTTCCGAAAGCTCTTTTATAGCTGTTAAAGCCTCTGTAAGCTTAATTATCCCCTCATAAGGCAAAACACCATTTTCCACATACTCAATAAGACCAATAAACTGCCGTTCATTTATAGTTTCCTCAGCCTTTTTTCTCTCATCGTCAATTTTATAGACAACTATTCTAACCGTATTTGAGCCAATATCAACAACACCGATTTTCATAGTAATTATTCTCCCGTTTTTTAATATTTTTATCGCTTTTTTAATTATACCATAATTTTACGCTAACCTCAAATAAAAATAAGTTATTTAACTATATGAGATGCATTACGGCTCTTATTTTCAAATACGTTTTAAGAAAAGATTTTTGTATATTATGCTTATTAATTTAATCTTAAATAATTTTGACAAAACTTTCTAATTGTAGTATGATTAATATAAGGGTTCATGGAATTGTTTTAATGTTCTCTTAACTTTACACATTAAACGAAAAATTTATTAAGATGGAGGTAATTATTTTATGAGTTACGAAGAAAACTTTTCTCTTAAAGGAAAAATCGCTTTGGTTACAGGCGCTTCCTACGGTATCGGTTTCGCTATAGCGAGCGGTTTCGCGAAAAGCGGCGCTACCATCGTTTTTAATGACATTAAACAAGAATTGGTAGACAAAGGTCTCGCCGCTTATAAAGAAGCTGGTATCGAGGCTCACGGATATGTTTGTGACGTTACAAACGAAGACCAGGTAAACGAACTTGTGGCTAAAGTTGAAAAAGAAGTCGGAGTTATCGATATTCTTGTAAATAACGCCGGAATTATCAAACGTATCCCAATGTGCGATATGACCGCGGCTGAATTTAGACAAGTTATCGACATTGACTTAAACGGACCTTTCATCGTGTCAAAAGCTGTAATTCCAAGTATGATTAAAAAAGGACACGGAAAAATCATTAACATTTGCTCAATGATGAGTGAGCTCGGACGAGAGACTGTTTCCGCTTACGCTGCCGCTAAAGGCGGACTTAAAATGCTTACAAAAAATATTTGTTCCGAATATGGTGAGTTTAACATTCAGTGTAACGGTATCGGACCAGGTTACATCGCTACTCCTCAGACCGCTCCGTTACGTGAGAAACAGCCTGACGGCTCAAGACATCCTTTCGACCAGTTTATTATAGCTAAAACTCCAGCCGCTCGTTGGGGAGAAGCTGAAGACCTTGTAGGTCCAGCCGTATTCCTCGCGTCAGACGCCTCAAATTTTGTAAACGGTCACATATTGTACGTTGACGGCGGAATCCTTGCTTATATTGGAAAACAGCCTCAATAAACAAAAAGAAATAAAAAATGGAATTGTATACTTTTACAATTCCATTTTTTATTCATTTTAAATAAATAGCGTAATAACAAATCCGAAAAATAAAATACTCAAACAAAATTTTTCTTAACTTTACCCAAATATAATTTTAAGCATTTCTTTTATTCTATCCTCATAAGTATGAAATTTTTTAACTTTATCATAAGCACTCTCAATCATTTTATATCTAAGCTCATCACGTTTTAAATAATACTCCGCAAGCTCAATCGCTTCTTCCATACTGTGAAAAACAGCTATATCAACCCCGTCGTCAAAATATTCCACAAGCTCCTCTTTATAATTTGAAAGCAAAAATCCGCATGAGCCCAAAATATCAAATACCCTCATAGGAAGCCCCGATTCAAAACATGTCCTTATAATGTTAAGATTAATTTTAGAACGGTTAAAAACGTCTGGCATTTGCTTAAAATGCTCGGCAAATCCCTCATAACAATTAACATACTTTTTCCATTCGTCGTTTCCGTAAACCTTAAAATCAAAATGCTTCTCAAATTCTTTAGCGAAACTTGACCTTTCTATATAAATCTGCTCACGGTCTATTAAAAAAGCCATTATCTCTTTAAGAGGAATGTGAACTATTAAATCCCTGTCTATTATCTCAAGCCCTGACTCTTTTAATATTTTTTCACTGAGTTCGTCTGTAACAAGCTCTTTCACAACATATTTATCTATACATTTACTTTGTTTTTCTATTATTTTCTTAATTTCCGAAACAGTTTCCTCGCTTAGCTCAGACAGCAAATCTTTTCTTATCTCACTTACCGTCAGCCCTCCCACAAAAGACACATCAGCGATAAAATTGTTTTTTTGTATATTTTTCTTTATTCTTGTCGTGTTAACAGCTACCGGCATATGAAAAACATTTTTAAGTCCCCGTTCTCTTAAATAATTCGCTACCGATCTTTCAAATACAAAGATATATTCCTTATCGTTATCGGGTTTTTCATAATATAACGGATAACACGGCGTATCCACAGTCAGTGATATATAATATATATTTAAAGCTTTACTCACATGAGAAATATAGGGATTATAATTTACTGAAAATAATATATCCGCTCCCATATCGGAGAGGCACTTTTCCAAAACGCTTGTACTTTTAAAATCATACAAGTCCAAGGCCGAGACATCAAAACCTAAATTGGAAAAAGCGTCCATACAGTCGTTCGCTATGGTAATATGCTTAAAACATACAACCTTTTTATTATATTTTATAATATTATTTATTTTACAAAAATCAATAGCGGCTTTAAAAAACTCAAAATTAAGAGAAACCGCCTTCTCCAAAATATAAAAATTAGAATTTACTCCAAAATCAAATTTTTTATACTCATCACCAAATAAAAATTTAACTCTACTATCGCTTAAAATTGAGCTAAGCTCAGTCTCTTCTTTTATAACATTATAAAAAGACTTATCATAATCAATAACATAAACCGTTCCTTTTGTTTTCTCCAAAATTTCAGATATTTCATATCCGAGACCAAGTCCAAGTACTATATAGTCAGTATTATAAATTTTTCTGTCTATTAAATTTTTCCTGGGATAATATTTTGAGTACAAATATATTTTTTTATTTCCTTTTATAATCTTACAGGTAAAATTATCATCCTTCGCTCTCTCAAGAATAATATTAAATCCCCAAACCGGATTCTCATCTATGTTTTCTTCCATCGCTTTTTCAAACATATCCATATATTTAATACTCCTATAAGTTATTTTTTACACTTTTCGTTAAAGCGCAATTCTCAGATACACTATAAACTTATTCGCGAAATTAGCTTCTCTCAAAATAACAATTATGTCTTTTTAAATTTATTTTATATTTATCCAAATACAATTTTAAGCATTTCTTTTATTCTGTCCTCATAAGTATGAAATTTTTTAACTTTATTATAAGCGCTCTCAATCATTTTATATCTAAGCTCGTCACGTTTTAAATAATACTCCGCAAGCTCAATCGCTTCTTCCATACTGTGAAAAACAGCTATATCAACCCCGTCGTCAAAATATTCCACAAGCTCCTCTTTATAATTTGAAAGCAAAAATCCGCATGAGCCCAAAATATCAAATACCCTCATAGGAAGTCCTGATTCGACATATGTTCTTATAATATTAAGATTGATTTTAGAACGGTTAAAAATATCTGGCATCTGCTCAAAATGTTCGGCAAACCCCTCGTAACAATTAATATACTTTTTCCATTCATCGTTTCCATAAACTTTAAAATCAAAACGCTTTTCAAATTCCTTAGCGAAATTAGCCCTTTCAATATAACTTTGTTCACGGGCGACTAAAAAAGCGATTAGCTCTCTCATTGTGATATAAACCACTAAATTTTTATCTTTTATCTCAATTCCCGACTCTTTTGATATTTTATCACTTAACTCATCTGTAATAAGGTCTTTTATAATATATTTGTCTATATAATTATTTTGTTTTTCTATTATTTTTGAAATCTCCGAAACGGTGTTCTCTCTTAATCCCTGTAAAAAATCATTTCTTATCTCGCTTACCGTCAGCCCACCAACAAAAGACACATCGGCTATGAAATTATCTTTTTGTGCCTTTTTCTTTATTCTTGTCATATTAACAGCCACAGGCATATGAAAAACATTTTCAACACCCTGTTTTTTTAAGCAGTTTGTAACCGCTTTATCATATACAAAAATAAATTCTTTATCATTATCTAACTTTCTGTAATATAACTGGCAGCAAGGCGTATCTACCGCCCATGATATGTAATATATATTTAAAACCTTGCTTATATAGGAAACATAAGGCTCATAATTTATTGAAAATAATATATCCGCTTTTATGTCAATAAGACATTTCCTCAATTCATCAACATCTTTAAAATCGTCTAAATCCAAAACTGAAACATCAAAGCCTAAATCAGAAAAAGTGTCCGCGCAATCTTTCGCTATAGTAACATGTTTAAAACATACAACCCTTTTATTACGCTTTATAATATTACCCGTTTTGTGAAAATCTATAATGGTTTTAAAAAACGCAAAATTAAAAGAAACCACCTTTTCCAGAATATAAAAATTAAAATCTTTTTCAAACTCAAATCGTTTATAATCATCGCCAAATAAAAATTTAACTCTGTTATCGCTTAAAATTGAGTTAAGCGCAGCTTTTTCTTTTATAATATTATAAAAAGATTTATCATAATCAATAACATACACTGTTCCCTTTGTTTTCTCTAAAATTTCAGATATTTCATATCCTAAACCAAGTCCCAACACGATATAATCTGTATTATAAATTTTTTGGTTTATTAAGTTTTTCTTAGGATAATATTTTGAGTATAAATATATTTTTTTATTTCCTTTTACAATCTTACAGGTGAAATTATTATCCTTAGCCCTTTCAAGCGTAATCTCAAGACCCTCGTCCAAATTTTTTTCTATACTCTTTCCTGACATTTCGTCAAATATATTCATATATCTGATACTCCTATAAATTGTTTTTTAAAATATTCTTTATAGTAAATTCGTCTTTATTTATATAAAACCATTTTAAATATACTTATCTAGAGCGTATCTGAAAACTATCATAAGCTATCAGTTATATACGCGAAATATCCAAAAAATTATTAAAAAATAAATGAAAACGGTTCAATTAAACAGAAAAGCCTTTTTGTTTCGTTTTATTTTTTATAATTTTTCGCGCGTATTTTTGTTTTCAGATACGCTCTAAATTTTATATTCCTAAGATTTTAACTTCAAAAATATATATTGAAATTTAAAAACTGCCATAAAGTACACTTTATAACAGTAAAACACTTATGTATGTTTTTAACATATTATAATTTAAATTATAAAATAATTCATCAATTTTGTCAAATAACAATTAAATTTTATCCTTTTCCCATCTACAAACGCACGCTATGAGATATTTAAACAAAACGTACAAACAAATAATCATTCATAGTAAATACTTGTCAAGATAAACCCTAAGTTGTCAATTTAGCCAAAGACTATTGGTATTTCACATCAAAAAAAATACTCATAGCCTACATCGGCAAGCCGTTTTTGATTTCATAGTAAACTTATACTCCCCGCTGAAATCATTAAATAAGCTCACACCGCTTAAAGAAAATAGCGCTTACTTAATTCAATTAAGTTTACGTATAGCTATATAACGATAATGGAGCATATCCACACCTCGATAATGTTTCATCCAACTATCAGCCGCAATCATGCCATTTCTCACGGCTACATTCTGAGAGGCTATATTCGTATCTCTGATAATAGAACAAACCTCATCCGCGTTTAATATCTCAAAAGCATATTTCTTGCACGCTTTAGCAGCTTCAACAGCATAACCTTTATGCCAATATCGTCGTTGGAAAAGATAACCTATCTCAAGCACTTCTTTATCTTTCCACATCTGCATCGTAAGTCCGCATTGTCCTATAAGTTCATCTGTTTTTTTTAAAATAACAGCCCACAAACCAAATCCCCATTTCTGATAATGAAAAATTTGTCTATCAAGCCACTCATGTACTTCTATGTCACTAAACGCTCCCTCATAAGCGTACATTGCCTCTTTATCACGCAATATCTTACATAAAGATTTAAAATCTGTTTGATTCAGCTCTCGTAAGTACAATCTCTCTGTTTCAAATATCATATTTTATCACCTTCTCAAATTTTGAGTTTGTTAATCTGATTACATTATCAAGCGTTCGCTTAATTCAATGTAAATTGTTGAAATCGGATAAATTTTAAACCCTGCACCATAAAAACTAAAGGGGGCTTAAATTTTTAACTTAAAAATATGTGTTATAAACTGACTTTAATAGTTATAAACATATTATAAATCTTTTAAATAAATACCATCCTCGTTTTCTAAAATCTCAAACTCCAAATATTCCCCATTTTCTATTTTCCAGTCAAAAAAAGATTTTTTTTCATAATAAAACCTTTCAAGTATAGCCATAATAGTACCGCCATGCGTCACAAAAGTCACGCTTTCCGCATTATTATTAAGTACAACTTTCTCAAAACACTTTACACATCTCATCCTAAACTCAAAATAACCCTCGCCGCCTGGAAACCCTGTTTTCCCTCCGCTTTCAAGCCATTTTAAATACTCGCTGTTGTCTTTAAGCTCATTGTAATTTTTATTCTCAAAATCCCCAAAATCGCACTCTCTCAAATCATCATATATCTCAAATCCATCACCATATATAATTTTCGTCGTCTCAATACATCTTCTCATTGGACTTGAGATAATACGCTCAGATTTTGGATATTTCTCTTTAAAACATTGTATTTCATAAATTCCCGTATCCGATAATCCCTCGTTGGTAGAACCTATATATCTTTTTTCAATATTTCCCTTTGTTTTTCCATGCCTTATAAAAATAACCCTCAATTTATCTCACCTTTAAATCATCCTAAATATATGCTTTTAGTGTACTTTATACCTTGTCTTTTTAAACTTATTTATCATATTAGCTTGGCAGCATAATCAATTACTATTAATAAAATATTTTTTCATCAGACAAATAATAGCGTAAAAATATTTATAAATAGTATCAAACAAGTTATTGAACAAGCCTATCATTCCAATATGTGATAAGTCTCGTCTCCATTCCAATTTTGAAAAGTATGCATTTGAGAATATACCCCATAAGCCATATCCAAAAGAGGAAAAAGAGCGACCGCCCCCGTTCCCTCTCCAAGGCACATATCAGCCGTTATAATAGGAGAAAGTCCCAGTTTGTTAAGAACAAGTTTTCCAGCTGGTTCTTTAGAGACATGGGAAGCTATAATATAATCTTTTATCCTAGGGCAAATTCGCACAGCTAAAACAGCACTTATAGCTGAAATAAAACCATCAATTACAATAGGAACATGGCACGCCCCTCCACCGATAAAAACTCCCGTAAGCCCCGCTATATCAAGACCACCAATCTTTGAGATTACATCTATTGAGTCGTTCCTGTCAGGTCTATTTATATCAATAGCGCTTTTAACGGCTTCTACTTTTTTTCTCAAACCTTCCTTTGTAAGTCCCGCTCCTCTTCCAGTAACAGCCTCAGCTGGTAAATCAAAAAGAAAAGACATTATGGCGCTGCTGGTTGTCGTATTGCCTATACCCATTTCACCAGTGGCGATAATGTCATAGCCTTTATCTCTAAGCTCAATAACCTTGTTTATCCCTGCCTCAATAGCGGAAACAGCTTGTTCTCTCGTCATAGCCGCTCCCTTAACGATATTCCTTGTACCATACGCCACCTTTATTTTTTTATCCGTAACTCCTTTCACGTCAACAGATACGCCAATATCGACAGGAAATATATCAACGCCAGCGATTTTAGACATAATACAAGCACTTGTAAGCCCCCTTGAGAAATTTTCCGTAACAACCGCCGTAACCTCTTGACCTGTTTGTGTAACACCCTCCTCTACAACCCCGTTATCAGCGCACATAACAATAAGAGCTTTCTTTTCAATACTATATTGAGAAGCACCTTTTATTCCCGAAATTTTTGTGATAATATCTTCCAGTTTTCCGAGACTAAATAACGGTTTAGCGATAGAAAGCCATTGTTTTTTTGTTTTTTTCATAGCTTCCTCATCTATAGCGCAAACTTTCTCAATCGCCTCAAAAAGCTTCATAAAATTCCTCCTCTCAGCTAAAAACATAGTTACCCTAGAGCGTACCTGAAAACTAAAATACGCTCTAAAAAATTTACACATTTTTGAAAAATCTCTATTAAAGGCAAAACCGTATAACTATAATTTTACTGTTTTGATGAAATATTTTTTCTTTCCTTTCTACTTTATTTCTCAATCATCTTTCTTGACCCTATCCCTCTGTCAAAAGGATGTCTTATTTTAAGTATATCAGATACATAATCCGCAATATCAAAAAGCTTTCTATCAGGTTTTCTCCCTGTAAGAACAACCTCAAGACCAAAAGGTTTATTATTAAGAAACTCTATCATTCTATCCAAAGATATATAATTATTGTTTATAGCGTTAATAGCCTCGTCAAGTATTAGTAAGTCAAACTTTTCATTATTAACCCTGTTTATTATATCCTCAAATCGCTTTGTGTAATAAAGCTTAGCCTCTCTTTTTTCCTCATCCGTCATATCTTTACTAAACTTTGATTTCCTATATCCGTCTATAACATCAACACCGTCAATTTTTTTCATAACGTCAATCTCTCCGCTTGAACCGTCTTTCATAAACTGATAAAATAAAACTTTCCCCCCGCCACCTGCACATCTCACGCAAAGACCGACAGCCGCCGTTGTCTTCCCCTTTCCGTCGCCGAAATAAATATGAATAAGCCCTTTACAGTCCAAAAAAATTTTCCTCCCTAAAAATATATTTTAAATATATAAAACAGTTTATATTTTTCCCGTTTTTATAAGCTCGGCAATTTCCATAGCGTAATATGTAATTAAAATATCTGCTCCAGCTCTGTACATACATACAGCGCTCTCGCCCACAACAGCCATTTCATCAATATATCCAAGCTTCGCTCCGGCCTTAATCATTGAATATTCCCCACTCACACTGTATAAAGCTACAGGTTTGTTAAATTTGTCTTTAATTAGCCTTAGCACGTCAAGATACGCCATACCTGGTTTTACCATTAAAATATCGGCTCCCTCGTTTATATCAAGTTCGGCCTCGACAATGGCTTCCCCGCTATTGTGAAAATCCATCTGATAGCTTTTTCTGTCACCGAAAGAAGGGGCTGAACCAGCGGCGTCTCTAAACGGCCCATAAAAAGACGACGAATATTTAACCGAATAAGACATTATAGGTACATTAATAAAACCGTTTTCATCAAGTACTTTTCTTATAGCTCCTATCCTCCCGTCCATCATGTCGGACGGAGCGACCATGTCCGCGCCCGCCAAAGCATGTGAAAGGGCTATTTTAGCAAGAATCTCCAAAGTTTTATCATTATCAACATATTCACCGTTGAGTATTCCGCAGTGCCCATGAGATGTATATTCACACATACATACGTCGGTTATGCAATAAATATCGCTATAATTTTCTTTTATATATCTTAAAGCCTTTTGAACAATTCCATTTTCGTTCCACGCCCCGCTGCCAAATTCATCTTTTTTGTCAGGCACACCAAAAATAAGAACCGTTTTAACACCACTTTCATAAAGTCTCTCAAAGAGCTCATAAAGCCTGTCAATACTCCATCTATACTGACCTGGCATAGTAGATATTTCCTCTTTTATATCAAACCCCTCCGTTACAAAAAAAGGATATACCAAAGTATCTTTTGAAATTTTCGTTTCCCGTACAATTTTTCTTAAACTGTCGGTTGTTCTCAACCTTCTTGGCCTTTTTATAATTTCCGATTTCATTTTTAAATTCCCCCTCTTAATATTTTATAAATAAAATCAACGTCAATATTTTTTCGGACAGTATCAGCAAGTAAACTATATTGTCTTTCCTTATACTCTCTCATATTAAAAATCTTAGAACAACTACTATTATTAATACCCTTTTCTCTCATAAGTGAGGAAATTATTTTATAAATAACATTCTCTCGGTCAAAAATACCATGCGTATATGTTCCGTAAACATTCCCAACGCTTATTCCGTCCCCTTTTCCGTCAGAAAAATTATCAGAATATAGAACGCTCATATTTTTTAAATCACCGATAATATCCGAAACACCCATATGAATCTCATATCCCTCAAATTCCTCACCTGACAAATCTTTTAATACGCCTCCTATACTCAAAAACTTTCCATTTACTCTTGTCTGGGTTTTCTCACTCATAAAATTTGTTTTTACAGGCAAAAGACCCATTCCCCTAACCCCTCCTTTATTCTCAGAACCCTCATCGTAGATTTCCTCACCAAGCATCTGAAATCCGCCGCATATCCCAAAAATAACTTTTCCTTTACGCGCCAGCGTTTTTATTTTCACCTCAATGCCGTTTTCCCTGAGCCATAATAAGTCCCCCTGTGTATTTTTCGTCCCAGGAATAATGACCATATCGGGATCTTTAATTTCATTCGCCTTTCTAACATATCGCAAATTTACCTCGCCAAACCTCTCAAAAGCGTTAAAATCAGTAAAGTTTGATATCCTCGGAAGCTTTATAACCACTATATCCAAAACGCCCCCTCTCTCCTTATTATAAAATCGCTCAGATAAACTATCCTCGTCATCAATATCAAAATGAACATAAGGAATAACACCTATTACAGGCTTTCCCGCTTTTTCCTCAAGCATTCTCACGCCCTGTTTAAAAATTTCCTTATCCCCTCTGAATTTATTTACGATAAGACCTTTTACATATTTTCTTTCATCTTTCTCCAAAAGCCCAATTGTTCCAATAAGCTGAGCGAATACCCCTCCCCTGTCAATATCTCCTACTAAAAGAACAGGCGCTTTTACAAGCCTTGCCATACCCATGTTTACAATATCGTCCTCTTTAAGATTAATCTCGGCTGGACTTCCCGCTCCCTCGATAACTATAATATCATATTTCCCCGATAAAAAATTATATGCTTCCATAATATAAGGAATAAATTTAAGCTTATTTTCATAATATTCTTTAGCCGTCATATTTCCAAAGACTTCCCCGTTTAAAATAACCTGAGAACCTTTATCGTTTGTCGGTTTTAATAAAATAGGATTCATAGATACCAAAGGCTTAATACCCGCGGCCTCCGCCTGTGTAACCTGAGCCCTTCCCATTTCAAGTCCATCTTCCGTAATAAAAGAATTAAGAGCCATATTCTGAGATTTAAATGGCGCCACTGAAAATCCGTCCTCTTTAAAAATACGGCATAACGCTGCCGTAAGAATACTTTTACCAACGTTAGACATCGTCCCCTGTATCATAATCGGCATCGCCATCATTATACGCCTCCTTTATTAAAATCGTTTTCAATCAATATTTCCACAGCCTTAATAAATTTTATATTCTCATCATGTCTCTTTATGGCGATTCTGTAGTATTCCTCATTTAATCCCCTGTAATTTCCGCAATTTCTTATTAAAATGTCAAATTCAATAATTTTCTTGTCAAATTCCTTTTTATTTTTAAATAAAATAAAATTCGTGTCTGAATTAAAATACTTTACACCAAGTCGTTTGAATTCTTTTTGAATATATTCTTTCTCATGTAAAATATACTCAATAGTTTCTTTTATAAAATCAGTGTCTCTCAAAGCCGCTATTCCCGCGTTTTGCGCTATGGATGAAACATTCCACGGCTGTCTTGACAAATAAATATTCTCAATAACTCTTTTATTTTTACAAATAGCGTATCCAAGTCTTAATCCCGGCAAAGCGTACATTTTAGTAAAAGCTTTCAGTATAATAAAATTGTCATAATCGTTAATAAAATCTATCGACGAGTATTTCTCCCCATTATATACAAAATCCATAAAGCATTCGTCAATAACAACAAATGTATTAACCTCTTCACATCTATTCAAAATCTTTAATATAAGCTCTTTTTTTATCCGTCTTCCCGTAGGATTATTGGGGTTGCAGATGAAAACAATGTCTGTGTCAGAGTCGATATAATCAATAATATCCTCGCGAATGTCAAAACTATTTCTTTCTTTAAGCGTATAATACTTTTTTTTCGCGGAAAAAATATCGACGGCATGTTCATATTCGGAAAAAGTCGGAGCGGTAAAAAGAGCGGTTTTAGGTTTTACAGCCAAAACAATATTAAATATGAGTTCCGCCGCGCCGTTTCCGCATATTATAAAATCACTGTCAACTCCTTCTTTTCGAGAAATGGCGTATCTCAGCTCATTACATTTTATATCAGGATATACACAAATATCATAAATACTGTTCTTAATTTCAGAAATAATTTCCTTCTTAATTCCAAGAGGATTTATATTTGATGAAAAATCAATAATATTTTTACTAAAAGAGTAAATATCCCCGCCATGAGCCCTTTTCAAAATATACCGCCTCCAATAAGAATATGAACTGTAAAGACACTTCCGCCAAACAAAAACATCATAAGAAAAGAAGATAAATACATAATTCTGTTTACATCCGCAATGTCCTGAGGAGCCACTGATTTTATATCGTCTCCTATAAAAGGTTTTTTGTATAACTTTCCAAAATAAAAAGCGTCTCCCGAAAGCCGTATATTTAAGGCTCCCGCGCATACGGCCTCCGTCTGAGCTGAATTGGGGCTTGAATGATTAAATCTGTCTCTCTTAAAAACTCTAAAAGCGTTTTTATAATCCTTTCCCAAAATAAAACTCGCCAAAATCATCATAAAAGCTGAAATCCTCGACGGAACAAAATTTACAGCATCATCAAGTTTAGCCGAAAATTTTCCAAATAAAAAATACCTCTCATTTTTATATCCAACCATAGAGTCCATAGTATTGACCGCCTTATAAAAAACACCCAGCACACCACCGCCGATTAGCATATAAAAAATCGGAGCGATAACCCCGTCAGATAAATTTTCCGATACTGTTTCCACAGCCGCTTTAATAATTCCCTTTTCGTCAAGTTTCTCTGTGTCTCTCCCTACAATCATCGAAAGAGCCTTTCTTCCTCCCGAAATATCTCCCGATGTTATTTTTTTATATACTTTCATACTTTCCTTTTTTAAAGATTTAGCCGCGATCATAAAATAGCAAGTCACACTCTCAACGGCAACACCAAAATAAACATTTAATCTATATCCCCATAAAATAATTATAAAAGCGGTAAACACTGAAATTACACACACAGAAACATTAAAAAAAACTCCGGCAAGCATAATCCCTTTTGATGAACTGGAAAATACTTTTCTGAAAACTTTCTCTAAGACTTGAATCATTTTTCCCATAACCCGTATAGGATGAAATAAAAAATATGGGTCCCCGAAAATCATATCAAGTATAAAACCTATAAAACAAGCGTAAATTGAGTATATAAACATACAGTCACCCCCCCAATAGTTTAGTTATTACGGTATAAATTATAAAATCATTGTAATAATATTTACTTTATTCTGCTGCCTATCCCGCAGAATACCCGCCATACCTCATCGCATCTTCCGGCGGCCTCACATAACCCCCGTCCAACCTCTTCTCTCCATAATCTCTCATATTTATCAAACGGAACAATCCCGCAGCCTATTTCATCGCTTATAATAACCTCAAAACCATTACTAAAAATTTCCCTTAAAAATTCCTTTCTATCTTTACCATTTAAAAAACATTCTTTCATTTTAAGATGAAAACTATCAAAAATCTTTTCATCAGAAACCTCAAATTTATTTTTAACAAACTCGTATTTACCTTGAAAAGCTCCGCCTATAACAAGAATCAAATCAACAACCCCCTAAAAACAAGAACAATAATAAAAATCAGCTCGCACATTTGCAAAAAATATCCGGATAAGTCCCCTGTAATTCCCCCAAAGTTTTTAAAGCAGTTAAAATAATGATATAAAAAACATAATACCGCGGAAGCCATCATAAAAAAACCGCCGATAAAGTCAATGTATACCACTAAAATTAAATCAATAACAATAAAAATAATCATTGTAACCGTTACTTTAAATTTATCCGCGCAAGCCCCAAAAACAGCGGCAAGTCCCGTTTTTTTAGCAGGAGGAAATAAAACGGCTCCTATAGCGCAAAAAGCTCTTGATAAGACATAACCAAAAGGTATAATATTAAGTTCTTTTATGTGAATCTCGCTCCAAAACCCAACGGATAAAATAAAATAAACTATTCCCCCTATTATAGCGAAAGCGCCTGAATTAGGGTCTTTTAAAATCTCAAGTTTTTTTTCTTTATCTCCATAAGAATTTATAGCGTCTAAAGTGTCTAAAAAACCGTCAAGATGAATTCCGCCTGTAATAAAAACAGGCGCCGCGGACATTACACACCCAAAAAGCAGATTACCGCAACTAATGTTTATTAAAAAATTTCCTAAAACCCATATAATTCCCCCAATAACAGCACCGATAAGAGGAAAAAAGCAAAAAACATATCTCATATTACTCTCGTTCCATTCCGTCTTAGGAACAGGTATTCTGCTATACATTGAAAAAGCGATAAATAAAGCCTTTACAAGCATAAAAATCCTCCCTTACGAAATTAATGGTTATAAACAGGAATACCGCATACAACCTCAACAACCTCTTCCGCCAAATTCGCTAAAGTACAGTTTATTTTAGCGAGATACCTTGTATATCTTAAAGTCTCGTTGTCATACTCTATTCCATCGGAAAACACATCGTTTGTCACAATAATAAATCCGCCGCTTTTTTCTGATATAATTTTCATTCCTTTAATTATATCCTCATAAGCATTTTCATTTTTAGAAGAAAAAATCTCATTCGCTAAGAGATTTGACATACACTCAAGAAGAACAACACTTTTTTTTAATACATCAAAACCGCTCATTTTTATAATGTCTTCTGTTTTATAACATTCTTTTGTTAAAAACCCTTTGCCATTTCTCATTTCCCTGTGTCTTTCTATTTTTTCAGTTGCCTCGCATCCTATAGGGATCATTGTCGCTATATAAATCATATTATTAAAAGAAAGTTTCTCTTTAAGATTTAAAGCGATTTTTTCGGCATACTCACTTTTACCGCTCCCGCTTCCGCCCGTTATTAAAATCATTATTCTCCCCACTCCTCGCACCTTTTCACAAAATTTTCAGCGAAATGAACGTTATCTTGATAAAAAATATGAGGGAAGCCGCAAATAACGTTTTTATAGGATTTCACACATTCCCATGCTCTATTTCCCGTAGGTTTCTCAGCTAAAAACAGATTCCCGTTATCTGAGCTGTCCCAATAATGAAACTCATGAGCCTTTATCTTCTCTCCTTTTTTAAGGAGAAAACAATCTTCTCCTGAAATCAGCTCAATATATCCAAATCTTATAAGTTTTCCAACAAAAAAAGCCTCAGCCTCAATAATCCCAACCATTTCATAGCTTTTGTTTTCTTTGTCTTTAACTGTCTTGTGTAAATACATAAACCCTCCACATTCAGCGAGACACGGCATACCATTCTCAATATTCATTTTTACGTCAGAACGCATTTTAATATTTTTATTTAGTTCCTCAAGATAAAGCTCAGGGTATCCTCCCCCAAATATAACTCCTGAAATTCCGCTAGGAAGCTTTTCATCCATAATAGGGCTAAAATAAACAATCTCACAGCCGAGTCTTTCAAGAAGCTCAATATTGTCTTTATAATAAAAACAAAAAGCGCTGTCAAAAGCAACTCCTATTTTAACAAAATTCCTAAAACCATATTTCTCAGAAATCTTTTCAAAACTGATAGGGCAAACGTTTTCTGAAATACTAACAATCTTTTCAATATCAATACACTCTTCCGCCGCTCTTCCAAGTTTTTTTATTTTTTGGGCCATATTCCCTAAATCACATGGACTTACAAGCCCTAAATGCCTGCTCTCAAAAAAGTACTCCTCGTCATAAGGCAAATATCCTATAACATCGACTTCCGTATTTTTTTCAATAACATTTTTAAGGAGCATATATGAGTTTTTTGATATATTATTTAAAATAACTCCTTTTATATTACTGTCCTTTTTAAAATCGACAAGCCCTTTTATGATAGAAGCCGCCGTCAAAGCCATACCTTTTCCGTTTATGACAATAACAACCGGAATTTTTAAAATTCTCGCCACATCATAAGAACTCGCTCGAAAATTATCCACAGAAATGCCGTCATAATACCCCATAACTCCTTCAATAACAGTTATATCGCTATTTTTCCCATGATTATAAAAAAGCGATTTCAGCAAATTCTCATCACAAAAAAAACTATCGAGATTTTTTGAGTCGATTCCTAAAACATTTTTATGAAACATAGGGTCTATATAATCGGGTCCGCATTTGCACGCGGAAACATTAATTCCTCTATTTTTTAAGGCTTTTAATATTCCACATGTTACCGTTGTTTTACCTCCGCCGCTGTTTAAGGCGCTTATCATAATTCTTGGAATTTTAACCTTCATAAATTCTCTCCGTCTCCCATAATATAAAAACTTATATCGTAACCGCATAGTCAATTCAAATACGCTGTGCGTAACACTGCCCTAAAAATATATATGGGATTTTGTCCTGCCATAAGTTCATGTCCACTGATGCTTTTGTTTTTTGATACATTTACGCACACAATCTCATACTTAAAATCTTTTTCTCTCAAAACATTAATAATTTCCGCCACAGTATTTAAAGAAACGGCGTTTATAACAATTTTAACCCCTGAATTTTTTTTAACAGCTTCCTCAATAATCTCTCGTATATTTCCAGAACTCCCGCCTATAAAAATATGCGTAGGTCTCGGCAAATTCTCAAAAGCCGCTGGAGCGTTCCCTTTCACAACAATAATGTTGTCAGCGGCGAATTTCCGTTTATTTTTTTCTATAAGTTTTACGGCGTTTTCATTTTTCTCAATAGCGTATACCTCTCCGTCAATAATTTTAAGGGCGGCGGAAACTGAAACCGAACCTGTTCCCGCGCCTATATCATACAAAACAGAATCGGGCGAAAGCTCAAGTTTCGCTACGCTTAACGTTCTAACCTCGCTTTTGGTCATAGGAACATTGTCTCTTATAAATTCCTCATCATCTATATAATCTGAAAAAACATCATAAGCATTTGGATTTTCCGCCAAAATTACAGATAAATCGTCAAAATCAAAATTTTTAATATCCTCCGCTTTGGCTGTTATAATTTTTTCATCACTATAAGAAAGCCTTTGCCCTATATTTAAAATAACATAGCCCATATTATAAAAGCAAAGCTTAGCGCAAAGATTTTTAATATCATCCTTACCGCTCAAAAGAGCGAAAACCCTTTTATATTTTCTTATATATCCTATAATGTTAGCTTTCTTTCCATGCGCGCTTAAAAGCTTAATATCTTCCCACGGCATTTTAAGCCTGGCACAGAAAAAACCCGCCGATGATATACCAGGAATAAGCTCAATTTCATATTCCTCTAATAAATTAACAAGACCTTTGGCGCCGCTGTAAAATCCCACGTCACCTGATAATAAAACAGCGGCGTTTTTAAAACTTTTAGTTTTTATGTACTCATAAATCTCCAAAGGTTTATAAGAATTAAAAATTTCCTTACTTTCATCAATATTTTCGGTTACTCTCCTTGAACCTATTATTACATCTGAAGATTTAATAGCTTTCTTAGCGGCGTATGTAAAAAACTCATTGTTTCCCACACCTATACCAATAATGTAAACTTTCAAAAAAACACGCTCCATTACAAAATCGTTCTAAAATAAGCCAAAATATAATTTACAGAAATATATCCTTTATATTGCGCTAAAAACTCATTCTAGAACGGTATTCTTAAATTTTATTGATACCATTAAACAGTATTTAACATTACACGAAATATTTTAACATATCACGCACGTTATCACTTTTTCCAAGTATTCCGTAGACATTTGAAAACATAATAATACCGACTTCAATATCGCTTCTCAATTTATTATTTATATAAAAAAGAGCTTTTTTTATAATTTTATCCATAACATCATCCCTCACCCCTGAAGCGTCTATAATTTTAATGGCATCGTCTGTAGTAACACATCCCATAATTTTTCTAACCACATTCAAATCGTCACACACTAAAGCCGTATTAGCCGCTAAAATTTCCATTCTGCCGTCGGCGTTCAAACTGTGAGTGTTCATTATCCCGCCGGCAAGCTTAATAAACTTACCTATATGCCCGATAAGAAGAATTCCCTTAAATCCTTTATCTTTTGAGAATAAAAGAGCCTCGCCGATAAAATTCCCACATTTAACAGCCTTGTTCAAATCCACGTCAAAACTTTTTTTTATAAAATCAATTCCATAATTCCCTGGGGCAATCATAATATAATTTCCGTCATTTTCCTTTTTCACACTGATTTCAGCTTTTATAGTATCAATAAGAGCCTGCTGGCTCATAGGCTCGACAATTCCACTTGTTCCTAAAATGGATATGCCTCCCACAATTCCAAGACGTGAGTTAAAAGTTTTCTCCGCTGTTTTTTCTCCATCCGGCACGCTTATAATAATCTCCGCTCCTCCCTTATAGCTATACGCTTCAAATACAGATAAAACATTTTCAACAATCATTTTTTTAGGAACTTCATTTATAGCTGCGTCGCCGATATTTTGAGAAAGCCCCCTTTTGGTAACTCTCCCCACACCCTTTCCGCCATCAACAATAATAGCGTTTTTCTCACTAAGTTTCACACAAACAAAAATCAACAGTCCGTTTGTAACGTCTGGGTCGTCGCCGGAATATTTTTTTACAGCGCAGCTTGCCATACCTTTTCCTAGCTTTGGTTCAAAAATCTCAGTCTCAACAATAAAACCTTTCGGCGTGACAACCCATTCCCTTTCAATAGTCTTTCCCTCAAAAATCATTCGGGAAGCGGCTTTAGCGGCTATAGCGGCGCAGGTCCCTGTCGTAAAACCGTATTTGCTTTCCATATTTTCTCCTTCTGAAAACTCCGCCTATAAAATAATTGTTCTTAATACCTATCTATATGTATTACTTTATCTTTATAAGTTATCGTTCTCTCACAATTAACACCTATCTCATAAGATAAAATTCCGCCTCCCGTTTTCCAATAATACTCATGTTTCCCCCCATCCTCCGATAAAACGTCCCATAAACCACTGTCTCCTCTTCCATACTCACTGTAGCTGTCAGATATATTTTTTGTATTGTCTATATCATTAGAAATTCCCTTTGGTATTTTTATATAATAATTCCCCTTGCCGTCGCCGTTAAATTTAATTTCTTTATAAGTCCAGTTTACTTTACTTTGTTTAAGATATTTATTAAAAAACACGTCGTCAAGGGATATAGCCTCATAATCAACCAGCTTAGGCTTGTTTTCCGTATTTAAAAGAAATTCCTTTCTTCCGTTATATTCACAATTAAGTTTAAGTCCTCTCCCTGTAGGAGTAAAATAACCGTTCCAATCACCCAAATAGCTATATCCCGTAAAAAAGTAAGTGTTTCCTTTCGGAGATACAATCTTTATAGAGCCATATCCGTAAGTATCCTCACCACCTTGGGAAATACTGTAATCAGCGTAAGTTAAGTCAATCTCAACATAAGAATCGCCGATCTTTGTCACTTTCATACCGTCAAGAGAGTATTCGCCGTTAGGAAGCTTCGTATAATCCGCGAGATAAGCGGATAGACTTCTATAACTGTTTTTGTATAGAATTATATTTATTCTATACCGTCTCACAGCCTTGTTATAATCTTCCGTATAACGTGATAACAGAATATTCTCATCCCATTTTCTTATATCGACTCCTGTATTCCGCCAATTATAATTTTCATAATAATCATATTCTTCTGTCGGATAATTAGGATGATGATAACTGTATACTATATATTCATCATTTCTCAAATAGTTCTCAAAATCCTCTATTTTTTTATCATAAATTTTCTTCTGTTCCTCTGTCGCTTTTCCGCTTTTTATAATACTGTCAGTAAATGTGTTGAGTTCTTTTGTAAAATCCGTCATTCTATTTATCGCCGTTTTTGTTCGCTCAATACAAATATCCTCATTTTCAGCTAATATCGTAGTATAAGACAATAAACTTAATAAAACAATAAACAATAATAAAATAAATTTTTTCATATGAGGTTACCCCCTAAATATAATTTTTATAAAACACACTTTTTAAATATTTTAACACTTCAATATTTATTATAACAATTCACAAAATTTTTAGAGCTAACCAATAAAATAGTTCCTTAATATATTAAACTTATTAAAATTCACTTGTTCCTTCTTTTATTGGTTAGCTATTAATTAAATACTTTCTTAAGAGTTATCAACTAGCTCCTCTAATATTTTACCATACTTACCGTCTTGTATCAATTTTCTCAAAAGCTTTTATTATTTCCAGACAACTGACTTTTCTGTCAGGCTCAAATTTACCGTCCCTAAGCTCAAAAACGCCGTTTTCAACAAGCGTTCTCACAATGTTTTTATGTTCACTCTCATCTATGTCCTGTATTTCCACCTTTTTGTCCTTTGATGAAAAATTGCCCATAACGAATACCGTTTGAGCCAGCTCGTCTCTAGTCACATTATTATCAGGATAAAAATATTCTTTTCCGTTATCTTTAGTGCCTTCAACATACCCCGCCAAAACACTTGTCTCAATAGCGTCAAAATCCTTATCCCTCCAATTTATATCATTAAAAAGACCAAATGTATGCCCCTTTCGTTCTGTATCATAATAAGATGAGGAACTCGGAACAACTACGGGAAGATTTTTATACCTGAAAATTATATTGGCAAAATCTCTCCTTGTGGCGGTATTATCATTTTTATACTCGGAAAGATCGTTCATAATCTCTGGATAAAGGTATCTGGCGATTTCTCTAACTCCTTTAGTATATCTGAAAGTCGGAGAGGAAATAATTTTTTCGTTTATAGTAAAAAACCGGCCGTTTTTAAGCGCCTTTATAATATCAAACCCAGCTCTTTCCGATATTCCCTGTTTGCTTGCCCCGCTGTTCATAGAACCTCTTTGGGAAATATACACATCAATTTTATCGGCGTTCATAAGAACCTTTTCCTCGCCAAAATCGGCGATAGAACTTCCCTCCTCCAAAGGCTTGGCGTCTTTTGCGATATTTATTCCACCCGCGGATTCGATGGCTATACCAGCCATTGAGTCCGATGTGATTGTTCTTACGTTTGTTTCCGTGGATTCAAAAAACAATGTCTGTTTCGGAGAAATCCCTGAAGTAATACTTTTTATATCATCTAACTCTTTGTGAAACTCCAAAAGAAGCTTTTGGGCGTTTTCCTCCATCCCTGTAATCATAGCGAGTTTTTTTATGTATTCATCAAATTTATCAAATTTATCCGGATAGAGTGAAACAACTTTTATCCCAGAGCTTTCAATAACTTTGACAAAATCAGGTACCTTTTTTCTTATAAAAGGACGTATAATAACCAAATCGGGATTCGCAGAAATAACTTTTTCCGGGTCCCCGTTATAATCAAAAACCTCGGCTAAAGCGGCGTCCGGCGGATAAGTACACGTTTTATGCCGCCCGATAACTTTCTCTCCAGCTCCAAGATAATATAAATTTTCCGTATGCGCTGAATATAAAGAAATTATCCTTTCGGCTGGCTTATCAAGGTTAATTTCATTTCCGTCGTCGTCAATAAAACTGACTTCGAATTTTGAAGCCTCTCCCAAAGCTTCTTTATTTAAATTGTCTGAACCGTCACAGCCCGTAAGCAATATTAATATCTCAAATAAAATTAAAAACATAATAAAATTAAATTTTAAACTTCTCATAATTAACGTCAAGCCTTTCAAACACAAACCAGCATAATTAATATTTATAAACAAGGTCTTCATTCCCCGTTTACTTAATCGTTTAAAGCGTTTTTACAATGAGTTACAAACATATCCTGAATACCCTGATACTCTCCAAGACCTTTAAGTACACACTCAACTTCATAACCCTCTTTTTTAAGCTGAGTTTTCCAGCTGTCCTCCTCATCGCCAGCCATATCATTATTGGCGTGGTCTCCGGCTACAATCATAAAAGGAATAAGCGTGACTTTTTTAGGCTTAAACTTTTCAAGGTCTTTTTTTATTTTATCAAGATGGGGATACCCCTCGACAGTTCCGACAAAAACGTTTTCATACCCTTCCGCTTTAAATCTGTAATCAAGAGCGGAATAAGTGGCGTTAGCGAAATGATTGGTTCCATGGCCCATAAACACCACCGCGCACGTCTTATCGGAAAGCCGCGGAATATCTTTAGCCACAGCGTCTATAACGTCTTTATAATCTTCGCTTGACGTAAGTAAGGGTTTACCGTATTTAACTGAAACAAAGTTTTTCTCAAAAGGCTTTGTAAGTTCTCTCATCTCATCGTATTCTTCCCCATTCATAACATGAGTAGGCTGAATAATCAAAGAACCGTATCCCTCGTCAATAAATTTTTCCATGGCCTCTTTTACGTTATCAATTTTTTCATTATCTCTTCTCGCTATTTTATCAATAATTGTTTGACTTGTAAAAGCTCGTCTTTGGTCATAATCTGGAAAAGCCTCCGCTATTTTTTTCTCGATAGAGCCAATAGTCTTTTCTCTTGACTCATTATAGCTTGTCCCAAAACTTACTACTAAAATGGCTTTTTTATTCACGTCACCCTTTTTCTCATTATTATTGTTTTTCATATCGGAAATATCACTCTCCCCATTTTTTTCAGACAAATTCTCAAAACTTGTTTCCATATCTCTGTTTTCACCGCTGGCGCATCCGCATAAAGCTAAGGATAAAACAAATAAAATCGTTTTTAAACATACCCGTATACTTTTTTTCATAGTAAATTTTCTCCTTTTTACGCAATTATCATTTTTTTAAGAACCCAAATATTATTTATACTTATTATTACTATGTAATTATACGGAAGTATTTTTTGTTAAAATCTATTTTCACCTCCACGTTAAACACTTCCCGGAAAAAATCTTTATTAAGTAAATCCTTCGGTTTTCCAAAGGAGTATACCTCGCCGTTTTTTAAAGCTAAAATTTTATCACTTTTCTCAAAAGCCAAATTAATATCGTGAGATATATTTATCACCGTAACACCATTATTTTTACATTCCCTTAAAATAATCTCCGTCATTTTAATTCTCGATGATATGTCAAGACCGCTCGCCGCCTCATCAAGAAACAACAGTTTCGGTTTCTGCGATAAAGCTCTGGCGATAAAAACTTTCTGTTTTTGTCCCCCGCTTATGGAATTTATACTTTTATGAGCGTATTCAATCGTCTCAGTCATAGTCATAATACTTTTTATAAAATCAATATCATCTTTATTAAGTCCGTTTAAATTTCCTTTATGGGGATAAAGCCCCATAGATACGATCTCAAAACATGAAAATGGAAAATCGCACTCACAGTTTTGATATAACATTGAAATTTCTCTCGCTCTTCTTAAATAACTCACTTTTTTTAAATTCTCGCCGTTATAAATGATTTTCCCGTCATAACTCTTTAAATTTCCGTTTATAACTTTAATGAGAGTTGACTTTCCGCTTCCGTTTTCGCCTATAACAGAAATCATCTCTCCCCTGGTTGCCTCAAAACAAATATTTTTTAAAAAAGGCTCTTTTTTATAGCCAAAAAATAAATTCTCAACTTTTAAAATAGTTTCCATTATCCTCCTACCCGCTTTTTCATAAAAATAAATATAAAGAAAGGACCTCCTATAAGAGTCGTTAAAATTCCAACAGGAATTTCACCAGATGAAATAAGCCTCGCGAAAGTATCCGCCGTCATAAGCAAAAGAGCTCCAAACAAGGCCGATAAAGGAATAAGGGCCCTATTTCTGGCTGTAATCCAAAACCTTATCAAATGCGGAACAATCAGTCCTACAAACCCAATAACACCGCATACAGACACGCATACGGCTGTAATAACCGACCCCGCCGTTAAATATAAAAACCTCGCTCTGTTTACATTAACGCCGAGAGAACCCGCCGCCTCATCTCCTAACGCCATAATATCAAGCGACTTAGCGAAAAACACCGAAATTATCGTTAATATAACGCATATAGGAGCGACAATTATAACATCGCTCCATCCTTTGGCTGATAAACTTCCCATAATCCAAAACACAATCGCCCCTACATTCTCTCCCGCAAGTATTTTCATAAAACTTACCCCTGATGAAAGAACGGAACTTACTATAATTCCGGCAATAACAATATTAGAACTGTTAAAACTTCCTCCCTTTCTGGCGATTAAAATCACAATAAAAAGCGTGACAAACGCGCCTATAAGCGCCGCCGAAACTGTCGGAAAGTAAATTCCGAAAATTAAATTTACGGTAATCGCCGCAGACGCTCCGAAACTAGCTCCCGTAGATATTCCTATGGTATAAGGGTCGGCAAGTGGATTTTGAAGTATAGCCTGAAAAATCGCTCCCGAAACAGCGAGCCCCATTCCTATAAAACAAGAGCATATTATTCTCGGAAGCCTTATATTCCATATAACAGATAAAATATTTTCCGCCACATTAGGCTCTGTTCCAAAAATCTTACCAGCCATAACCTTAAAAACGTCAGAAACCGTAATATCCATCGCTCCCATACAAACACTCACAAGCCCTACTATAAAAAGTGTTATTAAAAGCGTAGCTAAAACCGATATATATTTTATTTTCTCAATTTTCAGTTTTTTTTCTATGTAATAATTATTCACACCTATTTCCCTTTAAAAGTATACAAACTCAAAACTACGTTTTATCAAACTCAAAATAACTTTCAATTATTTCATTAAAAATTGTTTTTAACAGATAATCAAGGTTATAGTTAGTATAGCTTTCCTGCCGCTATACATTCGATAACTGAAATTTACCTATTAATTATCTTTTTATTTTATATATAAGAGCGTTTACTATTGCGGCCGCGATATTGCTGCCGCCTTTATTTCCCTTCGAGACAATATAAGGAATGTCGCCTTTTAAAATAAGCTCTTTCGCCTCGATAACATTTACAAACCCAACCGGCACACCAATAATAACAGCTGGCCTCATTAACCCTTCTCTAACAAGTTTGTCAATCCATATAAGAGCGGTAGGGGCGTTTCCTATAGCGAGTATTAACTCTTTCTCAACTCCGCAGGCTCTTTCCATACTTACCATCGCTCTTGTCACGCCTCTCTCTTTCGCCTCTTTTGAAACATCCCTATCTCCTATAAAACATTTTACTTCGCCGCCAAGAGAAGAAACAATCTTTTTATTAATTCCAGAAAACGCCATATTAGTATCCGTTACTACACACGCCCCCCGTTTTATCGCCGAAACGGCCCTATCAACAACACCATCGGAAAATACTAGATTATCAGCATAGTCAAAATCGGCGGACGTATGAATAACTCTTTTAACAATATCGTCTTTCCCGCCTCCAAAGATTTTTCCGTTAAGCTTTTCCGTAATAATATCAAAACTTTTTTTTTCAATATCCATAGGCTTTACAATATTCATTCGTGTCTTCCCACCTCCGATACAACCGCTGAAACTATATCCTCAATAACGGCGTTTTCACTCACAATAGTTCTAATACCATATTTAACGGCCTCCATATTAGTTTTTTCTCCTATACACACTCCCTTAAATTTATCATACCCTCCGCATACGGAAGAAACAAAAGCTTTCACCGTCGAAACCGAAGTAAACGTAACATAATCAACCTCGCCGTTAATTATTCTGTTTTCAAGCTCAAAACCCCTGCCGTTTACATATTCTGTATAGTAAACCGCCGTATCATTAAACTCAATGTCACCTTTTTTAAGTTCGTTAATTATATCATCAGAACCCTCTCTCGCCCTTAAAAGAAGAACTTTTATCTTTTTCCCTTGTAAAACAAGCGTTTTACCTAAATTCTTTCCACTATATATTTTGGGCATAAAATCATAAAACAAGCCGTATCTTTTAAGCTCATTTCCAGTCGCGCTTCCAATAACAGCTATTTTCTTCCCGAAAAAAAACCTTCCGTCAATCTTTCTTTTAAAAAACTCGTCAAAAACAAGTTTCACTCCCGCCGGACTTGTAAAAACAATTACATCATATACTTTTATTTTTTTACTTATATCCTCAAAAAGCTCTTCGTCTATAAGGCTTATTGTTTTAATGCAGGGATATTCAATAACCTCAGCGCCTAAATTTCTAAATCTCTCAGAAATATTCCCTTTCCTGTCTTCAGGTCTTGTAACAACAATTCTTTTCCCTTTAAGTGGACGATTGTTGAACCAATCGAAATCCCCGCTTAAAGAACATACTTCCCCAACAACTATAACTGCGGGACTTTTTATACCTTCTTTTTCACATAAATCAGAAATCTCGGAAATTGAGGCGATAATTTTTCTTTGCTTAGGCGTTGTTCCATTCTCAACAACAGCGCAAGGTGTGTTTTTTCTCATTCCGTTAGAGATAAGCCCTGACATTATATATTCTATATTTGAGATACCCATTAAAAAAACAAGAGTTCCGCCCCATAAAACACAGCTTTTAAAATTAATGTCCGCAGGCTCGTTATTCTTTCTGTGTCCCGTAACAATATGAACAGAAGAAGCGAAATCCCTGTGAGTAACAGGAATACCCGCATACGCCGGAACAGCGAGAGCGGAAGTTATCCCCGGAATAACCTCAAAATCAACGTTATGTTTTTTTAAAAGCTCAAGTTCTTCCCCTCCTCTGCCAAAAAGGAAAGGGTCTCCTCCCTTAAGCCGCAATACGTTTTTACCCTCAAGAGCTTTTTCCAGTAAAATTTTATTAATTTCACATTGAGGGATTTTATGATTTGAGCTTCTTTTCCCCGCGTCAATTATTTCAGCTTGTTTCGGAATAAGCTTTAAGATTTCCTCTCCCACAAGCCTGTCATAAATAACAACATCTGCTTGTTTAATAGCCTCCATTCCCTTTAAAGTTAAAAGTCCAATATCTCCCGGTCCGGCTCCCATGAGAATAACTTTTCCTTTCATGTCAAAACCCCCTCTTAATTTCATAAGCGAGTTTCACGCCGAGACTTTCCGCGTCTTTGACGTTTCCCCTTATTTTTCTGACTTCTGAAATATTCCCCGCGGCGTAAAACCCGATAAGCTCAATCTCGTCGCCGATTAATTCAGCGAAAGCGGCTATAGGAGAAGAACATCCTCCGTTAAACTCCCTTACAAAAGCTCTTTCAGCTTTAGAACATATTTCTGAGTCAGCGTCATTTATATATTTAAAAAACTCAAAATTATCTTCCTTTCTCGTCTGAATGGCTATAACTCCCTGCCCCGCCGCCGGAACAATCTCCCCTGCGGAAAAAACCCTGCTTATTCTTTTTTCAAGCCCAAGCCTCATAAGACCCGCCTCAGCAAGGATTAAAGCGGAGTATTCCCCATTGTCAAGTTTATTAAGCCTTGTAATAACGTTTCCCCTTATTGACTTTATTTCAGCCTCTGGAAACAATTTTTTAAACTGAATACCTCTTCTCATACTTGAAGAGCCCACAGGTTTTGAAAAATCAATTTCAGAAACGCCGTTTGGCAAAACCAGTACATCGTAAGGAGAAGCGCGTTTTGTAAACGCCGACAGAGGAAGCCTCTCATCTATAGTCATAGGAACATCTTTAAGAGAGTGAACCGTTATATCCACATCTCCCTCAAGAAGAGCGTAATCAAGTTCTTTTATAAAAAGTCCCTTCCCTCCCACTTTGTCAAGAGTCTTGTCAAGTATTTTATCTCCCGTTGTTTTCATAGTAATAAGCTCAATTTCATAATCAGGACAATTATTTTTTATAATATTTATGACAATCTCGCTTTGTAAAACAGCCAATTTACTTTCTCTGCTTCCGACTCTTATTTTTTTAGGCATCGACTATAAGCCTCCTTATCTTATCCGCCGTTTCTCTCACAAGCCCGTGTTTATCCCCGCGAGAAACAACACCGATACTAAGCTCGCCATTCATACATACCGCTGGGAAATAAAAATTACATTCCTCTCTGCAATCAGTAATACTGTAAAAAATATTTCTCCCCTTACATAAAGTATAAATAAAATGATTTATCTCTCTGTCATCAGTAGCTCCGATAACCATAAAAGCCCCGTCTAAATCCGACGGCTCAAATTTTTTTCTGATATACATAACATTTTTATCATTTCTCCGGCAAAAAAAATGAGGAGAAATAACTTTTATTTTGGCCCCGAATTTCAAAAGTGTGTCAGTCCTTCTCGCCGAAACCTTTCCCCCGCCGACAATAACGACCATTTTCCCCGAAATATCAATAAATAGAGGAAATCTCATATTTTTATTGTTTTCTTTGACTTTACCGTCAATAATTTTTTTAACCTCTTTCATAGACATTCCGTGTTTCTCAAAAGGTCTTTTAATAACGATTATTTTAGCGCCAACACTTTCAGCCGCCTCAATTTTCTCAGCGGCTCCGCCATTCTTGCCAGAGTCTTTTGTGACAAGCCATTTTATATCATATTTTTTAAATTCCATAAGATTTTCCGAATAAGAAAAAGGGCCTTTTTTATAAATAACATTCTCAAGTTCAAGCTCCCCGCATTTTTCTTTCGCTTCCTCAACAGGTAAAACTCGAGCGACAATTCTCTTCTCATAGCCATCAATATATCTATACTTTAAAATCTCTTTACTCCCCGTGGAAACAAATATATTCCCTTTAGTATCTTTTAAAATATTAACAGCTTCTTCTATAGAATTAACATAAATTATTCCTCTTACACCGCTATAAGTTTTTTCTCTTAAAAGCCTTATATATTCTATCCCAAATTCCGCACAGGCTGAAAAAATATACTTTGTCACTATTTCAGCGAAAGGATGAGTGGCGTCTATAACAAAATCCGCTTCTAAAACAGCGCTTTTTATTTCCTCTTCATCTAGCCGTCCGGCATTTATAATAACATATTCTAAATTACTCATAGTATCTCTTCCGTAATCTGTAGCCACAAAAACCTCAGTAAGAATTTTTTTACCGTTAAGATACTCACTTATTTCCCTGCCTTCGCTTGTCCCTGAAAAAACAATAGCTTTCATATATAAACATACCCTCTCGGCGTAACCATTTTTCCATTAATAACTTTTGTCTGACTGTTTCCGATAATAACCGTCGTAAACATATCCGTTTTAACTCTTTGAAGCTCATTAAGCGTAACTATATGATATTCCTGTCCGTTTCTTCCGATGTTTTTCACATATCCGCAGACAGTATCGGCGTTTTTGTGTTTAAGTACAATTTGACAAGCTTTTTTTAAATAGTCCGCTCTTTTTTTACTCGATGGATTATAAATACAAATAACAAAATCACCCTCCGCGGCAAGATCGAGCCTTTTCTCAATTTTATCCCACGGAGTAAGTAAATCGCTTAAACTTATAACGGCGAAATCATGACTAATAGGCGCTCCCAAAACCGACGCCCCGCTTAAACAAGCCGTTATTCCTGGAATAACCTCTATTTCCACTTCAGGATAATTACCACACACCTCATAAATAACACTGGCCATACCGTATACGCCCGAATCCCCGCTTGAAACCATGGAAACCGTCTTTCCCGACAAAGCGTACTCAAGAGCTTTCCCGCACCTAAAAACTTCTTTCGTCATAGGCGACACGAAAACCTCTTTATCCTTAATTTTATCTTTTATAAGGTCTATGTAATAAGTATATCCCATAATGACGTCACTTTTATTAATAGCGTCCATAGCCCTTTTGGACATTTGCTCAAATCCGCCAGGACCAAGTCCCACAACATATATTTTTTTCATAATCTAGCGCGCTCCCTGATTTTTTTCTTACATGAGTCAATAATATCCGGATTAATATAATCTTTCATCCCGCCTAAAAGCATATCGACTGTTTTGTTTACCGTTTCTCCGACAATATTATCAATTTTATCAGAATCCACGGATTTAAACCCGCTTTTTACAATCCTTCTTGAAATAATATTTTTTAATTCCGCTATACTTTGTAAAGACATCTTATAATTCTCCCAATTAAAAAAAACTCTCGTAAACTTTTCAACTATATCGTATATTATATCAATCTTTTCAGAACTTATCTCCGTTTTAAATCCAAACTCGTCAATATTAAAACACTCGCACTCTTTTGATATTAAAGCCTCGACATCCCTCGGAACAGCGAGATCAATCACAATATCAGGTTTTTGGATTAAATCTTTAAATTTATCATAAGTCAAAGTATAATGAGGACTTTTCGTAGCGCTTATAACAAAGTCAGCCCCGTTTATATAATCATATCTTTCTTTGTATTTTATAGCCATACAACCTTTTATAATCTCATTATTTCCATGTTTATAACTTCTTAACGTAACAAAAACCCTACAGCCTTTTTTCACTAAAAGTTTCTGCGCTATTTGTCCCATTTTCCCGTTTCCTATAACAACGCATCTTTTATTTTTAAGGTTTTCATATTTTTGACTTAAAAACTTTACGGCGGCGTAAGCACTTGAAACAGGCGTATTTGAGATATTAACGTTTGTAAGAGCGTATTTGCCGGCTGAAACAGCTATTCTGAAAAGCGTGTTAAGAGCTGAATCGGTACAGCCGTTTTTCCCGCTTACCTCTAAAGCGTAATTAATTTGGCTGACGATCTGCCCTTCACCCACAATTTGAGATTTTATCCCACAGGCAAGCTCCATGATATAATAAACGACTTCCGCGCTCTCCCTTTTTTCACATACTCCGTCAAACTTATATATTTTTGAGTATTCAAATAAAAGTTTGTCAGCTATATTCTCGCCAATATCCTCCATACTCAAATAGATTTCCGTTCTGTTACAGGTTGATAAAATAATACAGCCCCATACATTCTCAAGCCCGCAAATATTTTGAGATATTTGAACAGCTCTCTCGGAGGTAAAAGACAACTTTTCCCTTTGAAAAATACTATTGTTTTTATAATCCACTCCCGCCATAAAGAACATAACTATAGAAGCCTCCCCTAAAAACTCTTTAAGGTAATATAAAAATTCTATTGTAAAAATTTAATACCGCCGACAGTATCATTAAATCCGACAGCTAAAGTAACACCGTCGCCAACTGTTTTTTTAATAACAAGCTTTCCGAAGCCTGAGGCTAAAACAGCGCATCTCTCGCAAACATTATCCGTTCCCGTAACCTTTTTTACAAACTCAGAACTTGAAAATTCTCCCGAAATACAGTTTAACTCTTTAGTGGAATAATATCTAAGCTCAATCCCAAGATATTCCCGAAGTTTTATAATAGCTTTCTCATTTTTCTTCAAATCTATTGTAGCCATAGTATAAACAGAATACCTGTCAATATTATTTTCCCGAAAAACTTCGTCAAAAAGCTCTATAAGGGCGTTTTCATCCGTCCCCTTTCTGCCTCCCACTCCAATAGCCATACATTTAGGAATTAAATTAAGATTATATTTATAAACATCTCTTAAATAAGGAGAAACAACTATTCCCCGTTCCGTACCAGAATTACCCAATAAAATATTATAGGGCAATTCATCGTCAATAATAACATCGCTTACAAGTCCAACTTTCTCCCCTTTAAGAAGCGCTGATGAAATATGTTTAACATTACAAATATTACGTATCTTAAAACTTTTTTTAACCGCCCAGCAATCAACCGCCCATACCCCATTAATATCCGTAGCCGTGGTTATAATAGGTATTCCTTTCGTATAACGACATATTTTTTCAGCCAAAGCGTTAGCTCCGCCTACATGCCCAGACAGGATAGGCACGGCGTATTTCCCAAGTTCATCACATACAATAACGGCAGGGTCTGTTTCTTTGTTTTTTATAAATCCCGAAATCGCTCTGACAGCTATTCCGACAGCGCTTATAAATATTATCGCGTCGCCGTCTGAAAAAGCTTTTTCTGTCCATTTTACAAGACTTTCCGACCTTGTCTTTTGGAAACACGCCCGCACATCAAAAACGTCAAGTATTTCACACATTTTTTCATTCAATAAATCGCCCTTATCAGTAAATGATATAATATAAATTGTCAATAATTAATCGCCCTTTCTAAATTCATGAGAAAAAGAGGGATTGTATAGCAAAGACCTTTTATAATTATTCCCCAAAAAATCCCCTATTATAATAAGCGCCGTTTTATTAATATTATTTTTCTCAGCGGATTTCGCGATTTCCGAAACAGTTGTTTTTATCACCTTCTCATCGTTCCAAGTGGCTTTATACACAATGGCGGCCGGTGTATCGGATTTATATCCGCCTCTAATAAGTTTTCTTGAAAGCTCATTAAGCATACCCGCGGAAAGAAAAACCACCATAGTTGCGTTATGGGAAGCGAGAAGAGAAATATCCTCTTTTTCCGGCACAGGGGTTTTCCCCTCCATTCTTGTAATAATAACACTTTGACTTACATGGGGAATAGTATATTCCGTTTTTAAAGACGCGGCCGCTCCAAAAAGAGAACTTACGCCTGGACATACTTTGTATTCTAAATTATACTTATCAAGAATGTTCATCTGCTCTTTTATAGCTCCGTAAATCGATGGATCGCCCGTATGCAGTCTTACTGTATTTTTTCCATCCATCTCAGCCGAAACCATAACAGAGGTAATTTCTTCAAGAGTCATTTCAGCGCTGTTGTAAATTTGGCACCCCTTCTTCGCGAAATTGAGTAATTCAGAGTTTACAAGGGAACCAGCGTATATTATAACGTCGGCTTTCTCAATAAGATTCTTTCCCCTTACCGTTATTAAATCAACCGCCCCTGGGCCCGCTCCCACAAAATCAATCATATAAAGCGCCTTCTTTCAAATTTTTGTCTCTTTTACAATAATTACAGAAAAATAATTAGCTTTCTCATCAAGCTCGTTGATGTTTTTATATATTTTTTCATTTTCCATACCACATTGCTCCACCATTACGCTTTTATCAAGCAAATTTTCCCCGCTTAAAATATCTCGTATATCAGAAACAGATCTGCCCGATTTCATAAGTACTTTCGTACCTTTAAACTTAATACCCTCCCTAACGTTGTCATAAGAAGCGGGAATTATAACAAGCGGCTCGTCCCTCTCGCAAAGTGACATATTAAGCCTTGCGGCGGCGGCGCAGAAAGAAGTAACAGCCGGAATAATTTCCGTTTCATACCCTCTTTCCATAATAATTGAGTTTACACGCATATAAGAAGAATATATAGTAGGATCGCCTAAAGTTACAAAAGCTATATTTTTACCCTCCTCTAACTTTTTCTCAATTACATCAGAAATTTTCAAATAATTTTTCTTAAGTTCATCGAAATCTTTATTCATAGGCATAATACAATCCATAACAGGTTTGTTTCCAATATATTCCTCTATTATATTAAAAGCTGTCCTTTCCCCACTTTTCATAAGAGGAACGGCGATAATATCGGCTTCCTCAATAATTCTTAAAGCTTTAAGAGTAATAAGCTCTTTGTCGCCTGGACCTACACCCACGCCAAATAATTTACCTTTACACATAAAAACACTCCCGTTAAAAATCAACAAAAAACAGAACAAATCCACATAACTAAAAATTAAAGCTTTTCTGTATTTATACGCAAAAAAAGCCTTTCACCAAAAGGCAAAAAGCGACACGCCAAACAAACACCTATAAAGCCCCCTAAAAGACTTATAAATGAAATTTTCAAAGGCTGTCGCCCTTCATTGCCCAAGGACGTTTACCGATAATATGATGAGCGACCCGACTTATAGCATTATACTAAACATAACTTAAACAGTTATTAAATTTTTATCCACCGTTAAATATTGTTTAGTATTAATCGCGAAAACAATTATAATTTAACTAAATACGGTAATGGCTGTTGCGACGGATTCTAACCGCACTTCTCTCAATGAATTATACCAAAAGTATAAAACCATATTATCAAAATATAGGCATATTATATCACTTTATAAATAATAAAGCAAGGTAAATTTTTCAAAAATCACGGTCGCCTCATAAATTTTTTTAAGTAAAATTTATGAGGCGACCGTGATAAAAATATCAAACACTCAATAAACACATAATTTACATTGGATCATCGATAATCAAATTATCTCTGGCCGGAGGCGACGGAGCGACAGCCGCCTGGGTAGGCGGTTCCGGAGACGGCGTATCACTCACGGGATTTCCGTTAGCGGTTACAACACCTCCGCTGTCAATAATTCCTCCGTTATTCGCTGGAGGAGGTTCAGCCGCTTCATCATTCGGAGATGGTGACACATTTGGAGTCTGCGTTTGGGTTCCTCCCTGATTCACTTTGCTAGGATTACTATTTTCACCGATTTCATTATTTCCTGCCGAGCCCTCATTATTCTCTGGGGACTGTCCATTTTCATTCGTTACGGTTTCTGTCTCTTCCTCAGAAATTCTCTCGCTTGACAAATGAATATTACAGCTCCCCCCAACATGTATCTCATACTTTCTGTCATCAATGTTCTCGGAGCCGTTATAAGGCTCCGGACGCACAATTCCAACCTGAGTAAAAACATTAGGACAAAACTCGCCCGCCGACATTTTGGACTCACCGCAAAAGGTAGCGGATTTGTGGACATCACAGCTTTCCTTAGGCTCTGTTCCCGCGACAAAATTCTCGTTTCTTATTCTGCTGCCTCTCGGATCTTTATCACACAAGCCCGAAACGGCAAGTTTTCCCGACTCGTTGCAAATTGACTTTACAACAAGACCCGAAGGTTTCTCAAAATCCTTAACCTCAAGCCCCTCGTGGATTTTCTCCATAACATACCGCCAAACTTTAAGATGCACCGACTGGTCTTTAAGACTCTCCATATTTTTAACGGTATCGTCATATCTGTCATATCCAAGCCATATACTCGCGGCATAATAAGGTGTATATCCAGCAAAAGTCAAATCCTTTGAGTTCTGCGTTGTTCCCGTTTTTCCCGCTATAGGCATGCTCGAATTTATAAATTTCGCCTTTGTACCTGTGCCCGCTCTGATAACATCTTTCATCATATCCGTAACACAGTAAGCCGTAGACGCTTTTATAACCTGCGTAGGCTCGCTTTGTTTTTCAAGAAGAAGTTTTCCATTATGGTCGTAAACCTTTGTATAGAAAGACGGTTTATAATATTTTCCCTCATTAGCGATCATACCAAAAGCGGCTGCGGTTTCAAGCTGTGTAACTCCGTGAGTGAGACCACCCAAAGCGGTAGACGCGTGATTATCGTTTTCAAGAGTTGTAAAGCCCATTTTTAAGAGATACTGATAACTCGCGTCAATTCCCGCCTGATTCATGGCTTTAACAGCCACTATATTCATAGAGTCTCTTATGCCGTCTCGAATCGTTGAAAGCCCTTTATAGCCTTTATACCAGTTTTTAGGCTTATATCCGTTTAAATCTAAAGGAACGTCGTCAATAACAGTAGCCGGAGTTAAAACCCCCATGTCAATACCAGGAGTAAAAGCCGCGAGGACCTTAAACACAGAACCAGGCTGTCTCGCGGAAGCAACCGCTCTGTTAAGACCTCTATTCACGAGTTTCTCTCCTCGGCCTCCGCCGACAGCTTTTACCTCACCTTTCTTATAATCAAGAATGACCATCGCCGACTGAGGCTGAACAGCGTAATTTGATTTCTCAGAAATAATTTCCTGCCCCGAAGGAAGACTTTTTAATACCTCTTGCCTTTTTACCGAAACGAAGCTGTCCGCCTCTCCCTTATTTTTTACAAGTTTGTTGAATTCCTTATGCTCCTGTTTTCCCGATTCTTTATTTCCCACGGAAACAATATAGCTGACATCTATTTTATATTCCATACTCGGAAATAACTCGTCGTTTAAATAAGCCTCGTCCACAATCTTTTGAATTTTAGGCTCAAAAGTTGAATGAATCTCAAGACCTCCATTATATAAAAGATTATTCGCTTGAGCTACGCTCATATTATGTTGTTCCTGGAGGTCTTTTGATACCTGCTCAAAAAGCCCGTCCACAAAATAACTATGAACGCTCGCGCCTGTATCCTCAACCGTTTTATCATATTCGCTTATTCTGGCGTAAACATCATCGTTATACGCCTCGTCATACTCATCTTTTGTTATATATCCCTGTTCAAACATATTTTTAAGTATACGCCTCTGCCTTGACTGATTATTCTCAGGATTTAACCTTGGGGAATAACGAGTAGGACTGCTTGTAATTCCCGCCAAAACAGCACACTCTGAAAGAGTAAGCTCAGAAACGTCCCTGCCGAAATAACCAAGAGCCGCCGCCTGAACTCCGTTATATCCATGATTTAAATAAATAGTGTTCAAATATAACTCAAGTATATAATTTTTAGCCGCCTTTTCACTTCCGAGCTGTTTCTCAAGCTCATCCTCATACTTAAGCGCCAAATACATTTCCTGAATCTTTGTTTCTATATTATTCCTCGTAACTTTGGTAATATTATTTTTTATAAGCTGTTGAGTAATTGTGCTCGCTCCCTCAAGACGGTTTCCGAAAACAGTTGAGTAAGCCGCGCGAAAAATACTTCTTATATCAATTCCGCCATGACTGTAAAATCTCTCGTCCTCAATAGCGATAATAGCGTTTTGCATATTTTTAGGAATTTTATCCAAAGTTACATATTCTCTGTTTTCCTCCCCGTGAAATCTGTCAATTTCGGCTCCGTTAGCATCATAAATAACGGAAGTGTATATATTCGGCTCAATAGCGATAAGCTCAAGATTCGGTGCCTTGTCAATAATTCCCATAATAGCTCCGATAACCGCTCCAGAAACAGCAAAAACAATAATAAAAAATATAAGAAAAAATACTTTTAAAAAGGTTTTAAACTTGCTTTTCTTTTTAACCTTTTTCTTTTTGCCGCTCTTATCCCTTTCGGAAAAATCGTCATCTTCCCCATCATCATATTCATAACGAGGAATTTTATAATCGCCTTTTAAAGAACTATTTTTTCCGTTTCTAGAATAAGGCTTTTCATGACGGCTCGAATTTGTCCCTCTTACGTTTCTTAAATAATTGTCAGAGTCTCCCGAGCTTTGGTTTTTAACATTGTTCATAATTCTGTCATAAGCGTTTCTTTCCCTACCGCCCTTTTTTAAATTATCAGAAGCGCCTTTGTTATGACGTTCCCCCGCGGACTCATACCTATGTAAAGAAGAGTTTTGACGATTACTACTATTTCTCTGACGAGGATAATTTCGATTACTATCATTATTTGATGAATTCATCATTCTTACCTCCCTGCTTACTTAATTATAACAGAATACAAGTAACTTTCAAAGAAAAATTTATTAATAAATAAAAAAAATTTTATTAATTCCAAATACTTAAACCTTATCAAAAGATTTTTTAAGCCCAATAACACAAAAAGAATCTTATAAATATAAAAAAAGTATTTAGCAAAATGGTTTTTTGAGTATTTTCTCAGACAAAAACTTTTAAATTTTAAAGAAAGTTATTTGGCGGTTTTAAAAATATTATATATTCTTGAAATAAACTCTAATATATAAAAGTGAAATAAATTAAGCTCCATATGAAATAACCACAAAACATCGTTTCTCCGAAAACTTTTCCTCTTTATTTTAATCAAGTGGAATTTGATATAAAATATTAAGGGTTTTATACTAAAAGAGCGGTTTTAAAGATTCAATTAATTATAAACTTTTGTCCAACTCTCATTAACTTAAAAATAATTAAATTTGGCTACTTAAAATCCCGTAGTTCTATGCCAACCGACACTAACACAGCAAAAAAAATTTTCATCTGTCCGCTTTTAAGCAATTTTCAAGTTCTTCTACTTATAACCTGAATATGCTAACATAATCTTGTTTGAATATAGTTAATATCAAACGATATTTATATAATATTATTATAAATCCTCTTTTAAAAAAATAATCTATCGTCAATACACATAAAATATAATAAAAATAAAAGTCGGTGAACCCATGAAAAACAAAAAAAGGAAAAACCCGATAAAAAAACTTTTCATTTTTATTTTTATTATAATTATTATAAGTTTTATTTTTATTTTTATTCGATATAAAAACACCGTTCTGCCGACGGTACTTGAGATAGGTGAAAAATACGCTGTGGATACAATAAATGAAAAAATAAATACATCTGTTGAAAAAGTCGTTTCAGAATTAAATTTAACCTCGAAGGACTTTTTTGAGAAAACTTTTGACGATAATGAGAAAATAAATTATTTTTCCGCCGATACAATGCTTATAAATAAGGTCTGCTCAAAAACAGCGGCTGAAATAAGCAAAGAGATAAAAGCTTCTGAAAGCGATAAAATAACTTTGCCTATAGGTATATTCTCAGGTATAGAACTCTTGTCAAACATCGGACCAAAATTCACCGTCTCAATACTTCAAACTGGAAATACCATTACGGATTATGAAACATCTTTCGAAAGTCAAGGAATAAATCAGATAAACTTTAAAATATGGCTTGTCGCGAAAACCGATATAAATATTGTAAATCCCTTTTACTCAAAAAAGGTTTCCGTATCAAGAAAAATTATGCTTGTAAACACCGTATTTAACGGAACCGTTCCACAAACTTATTTGAATATGAGTAAGCAATAAAAAATTTGTCTTAAAATAATAAATTATTATTAAATTAATTTTAAAACTATAAAAAAATATGAGTTTCTCAAAAATTGAAAATAGAAAATATATCATAAATCTAAATTCGCCAAAATTTTTATTTTATCGACACACTGCGTAAATTATTGTTAAGGAAACACCGCACAAAGGAAAATAAAAATAATTTTTCAAATTTAAAATTTCCGTTATCGTGTCATTTTTCAAGAAAAATAACACTAACACTCCAATTTTTTTAAAAAATTATTTTTATTTTCCTTTGTGCGGTATTTCCTTAAACAAATTATTTTTTGTTATTATCCGCTAGATTTATCAATATTTAGCAAAATTTATTGCTTTTAAAAATTATAGTGTTATAAAATTTACTCGATTTCCCTGCCTTACATCATAGAATAGTTGATTTTTATTCCACGGTATGATATAATGTGATGTAGAAAAAAAGATAACTCTATAACAGTTCATGAAAAGCAAAGTTCTTTAATCTCTTTTGAAAACTGTATTCTGCAATATCTCAGCGGAAAATAAATGTCATTAGATGAGTTAATTTAGCAAATAAACATTTTGTAGAAAATTCAAAAACATCACATAAAAGGAGCTTACGAATCCTTTACTCTTTATACTTAGATTAAGGTAGAAAATATTCTATTTAAAAAGAATTATCAAACAGAAAAATACTATAATCTTTATAGATTTTAGTATAAAATAAATACAAGTTGGTCTAAGATACGGTTCAGAATAAAAACTATGTAAATATTCTACAATTCAATTTTATTCTATCCTTTTCAACAATTTTAACATTTTATATAAAAATTATAGTGTTTTTGTAAAATAAAAAAATACATAATGTTAAGTTTAATTTAGGGCGTATCTGAAAACTATCATAAGCTATCAGCTATATATGCGAAATATCCAAAAAATTATTAAAAAATAAACAAAAACGGTTCAATTAAACAGAAAAGCCTTTCTGTTTCGTTTTATTTTTTATAATTTTTCACGCGTATTTTTGTTTTTAGATACGCTCTAGACTACTTAAATTATATAAAATTAATTTTAAACATAGAAAGGTTGTTTTACTTATGAAAAAAAGATTATTTATAATATCTTGTTGTGTGGTTATGTTAAATATATTTAATGTAAAAGCAAGTAATAATCAAATTAATATAATTGTTAATGGAAATAGTGTCGAATTTACCAATGAAACAGGCTATCCTTATGTAGACAGCAGTAACAGAACAATGGTACCGTTAAGAGTTACAATGGAAGCAGCCGGTGCCACTGTCGGATATGATACAAATAATCAAACGGCTATAGTTATAACTGAGCATGATAGAATTGAAGTGCCTGTCGGAACAGATTATTTGTATAATAACAATCTAAAAATTCAAAATGATACAACAGCGGTTATAAATAACGGAAGAGTTTATCTGCCAATTAGAGCTGTATTGGAATGCGCTAATTATACTGTGGAATGGGATAAAAACACTCAAACAGTTAATGCCTATAATTTTACTTTTAACAACTCTGACTTTATTCCATATTCCACAAGTGATTTGCGTACTCTTACAGAAAATGTAATAAAAGGTAATGTAGTATATATTAATGGACAGTATTACGCTACACCTGATTATGTTAAAAGATTTAATAATACAGTGATTCACTATTCAGGCAACGATTTAAATAGCGCAATTTATCCACAAGCGGACCGATTCGCTTCAGCTAATATGGAAGCATCTGATTTTGAATGGATATCAGGCATAACGAACTTTGATAAAATTCTTGTGGACGAAAAAACTTTAGATAAAAGTATCAAAACAGATAAATCAGATATTCCCGGATTTGTTTATGTATATTGTTTTTATGAAAACAGTTCAACAAATATTAAAGTTATTTATCCTGTTGATGAAATTACAGATAATTTTATGAGTTCTGATAACGCCTCAGGTGAGTTTAATGGAATAAAAATGAAAAAAGAAAATGGAATACTATATTTTGACTACAATGATTTAGTAAGATTGGGATTATATAAATAAAAATTTCCCGTCAATATTCCATTGATAAATATAAGTAAGTATACATAATAATGCGTATCCTATATGAATGCATCCGCTCTTTTCCTCTAAAAATTTATTATAAGAACGAATAAAATTTATCATCTATTATAATAGACCTTTCTTAATAAAAAAATTTACATATTATAAATTTATCCTTTGATAAAATAATATACAATTTCAGGGATTTAGCCCTAAAACCTCTGATTTATGCCTTTTTTATACTATGTTTTTAGTAATAAGCTTGAAATATGCTTATTTATCTTTTATGATTTTTCATATATTTGGGGGTCCGCTAATATATATCGATAAAATATAATTGTATAATAAAAAAACGTCGCGAAAACTAAATTTTTAATTTTCGCGACATTTTTTATATAGATAATGATTAAATACCGTCCATTTATAGATACATAACAGTACTCTATTACATATCGGCCAAAAAATTTATATATTCAATTAGTTTTAACCATTAATATATAAATTTATCTTTCTGACTATTTACAAAATACAATAGTAGCAGTATCTTTAACGCTGTTATCATCATTAGCGTACGCTGTTAAAGTGAATTCATAGCCGTCATCAAGACCACACCATTGATTAATTGTAAATGTATTTGTCATGTTCGTGAGAATATTTGACTGGCCTCCCCAAACATTCACAAAGTTATCAACCGGCTCAAACCACCAATTTCCACCATTCAACTCAAAATAATATTTATTGTCACTTGAATTGACAATAGTGTCAAAAGATACGGTTTCTCCAGCGTGAACATATATTGTACTATCAACTATATCTACAGATATATCTTTGTTATTAACAGATGGAGATTGAGTGATTTCTTCCGTAGTCTCTTCTGTTGTGGTTTCTGTTGTCTCAACAGTTGTTTCCTCTGTGGTGGTACCAGTTTCAACAATTTGTATGTCTTCTTCCAGTTTATCGGCATATGAATCAGTAGCTATAAGTTTACCGCCTGTTTTGATATTAACTCCTTTAACAAGGAAATAACTTGCCGAATCACTTGTTATTTTTACAATATATGAATGACCTCCCACAGCGTCAAATTTAAGAGATATAGGATTTTTTCCGTCCGATGACGCCGTAACCGACGCAAGCGCTCTTGTCGTATCATTAACGTCATATATTGTGGCTGTTCCACTTGCCTTATCCGGATAAAGGAAATCAAACTCAACAATAGTATCTCTGTGTGTTTTATTTCCGTCAAATGATAATAAGAGAATATCTCCTACAAGAGCGTTATACCCGCCCATACTATGATACCTGAAACTTGGCATTACTTTTATATCCGCTTTTTTTGTGGAATCGGAAATCACTTTATTCGTTCCTAAATCAGATGTCAAATTAAAATTGTATTCTATAATTTCTTCTTTCTCAACGCTTTCAATTAAATTTCCTCTGGTCTCAACAGCAAGTTTCCTCACAAGGAAATAACTCGATGAGTCACTTGTTATTTTTACAATATATGAATGACCTCCCGCGGCGTCAAATTTGAGTGAAACAGGATTAACTCCATCCGCCGACGCCGTAACCGACGCGAGCGCTTTTGTCGTGTCATTTATATCATATACAGTAGCTGTTCCTTTAGCTCTACTCGGATATAGAAAATCAAATTTTATTTCCGTGTTTTTATATGTTCCGCTTCCAGCAAATGATAATGAGAGAATATCTCCTACAAGAGCGTCATATCCACCCATACTGTGGTATCTAAAGCTTGGAAGTAATTTAACATACGCTTTTCCGCTGTTATCAGAAATATTTACATTTGTTCCTCTATCAGAAGTCAAATTAAACTCATATTCAGGAATGCTTTCAGTTGTTGTTTCTGTTGTTGTTTCCGTGTTTGTATCAGTTTTCTCAACTAATCCGGTTTTTGTTTTTACTGTTAATCCTTTAGCGAGGAAATAATTAGCGGAAGAACTTGTCACTCTTACAACATATGAGTGTCCTCCCTCACCGTCAAATATAAGTTTAACAGGATTTGTGCCGTCGGCGGTAAGATTTGCTTTCGCGAGAGACTTTGAGTATGACATATCTAACGCGTCAAATATTTCAGCTGTCGCCGACGCTTCTGTGGGATAAAGTAAATCAAAGGAGATATTTGTATTTGTATATTTTCCCGAACCGTCAAGGGTTAAATAAAGTATATCTCCTGTGGAAGCGTTATATCCACCCATACTGTGATATTTAAATCCTGAAAGAGGTTTGATTTTCGCTTTTTGAGAAGCGTCTGAAATATAGACGTTTGTTCCCTTATCAGATGTTAAATCAAACTTGTATTCTGAATAGTTGTTATAAGGCGACGCTGTTTTAAGTCTCTCAAATCTCACTCCGTAGAAATACGCGTTTGAGCCCTCAACATAAGCGTAATAAGTTTTACCCGCCTTAACTGTTACTTTTGTGGAAGTTTCCAAAGCGTCTGAACCGCTGTTTGATTTTGTTCCGACAACAGCACCGTTCTCATCCACAATTTTAAATGTCTTATTTGAACCAATACGATAATAAACAGTGTAGTCGCCATCATAAACCGGCTCAAATGTAAGCGGGGCGTCACTCTTAATTCCCGTAACATATCCGTCAAATTTAATTTTATCAATAGTTGTCCCTAAACTTGTATAAACGAGAGCGTCTTTAGCGAATAATCCCTCCATAAGTTCCGCGTACGCACTTTTATTCTCTGAGGCTTTCCAATTAGTCGTTACATAATCTGAATTTGCGATTTCTTTTGAGAGAGTAACCGTACCTGGAGGAAAAGCGTTTACAGTAAGGTCATTAATATAATATTCAATATTATTATATCCTTCCCCAAGATAATCTCCCGTGGCGTCAGAAGCGTCGTACGGGTCAAGGCCTCTCGCTATTTCCCAATCATCGGGCATACCGTCATTATCGCTGTCTACAATTTCTTTTTTAAGAATAGCCGACGGATAATATTGACTGTAATCAACAAAATTAATATTATTTTTAGCGATTTCAGCCTGCTGTGTTGCGCTTGCCTCAGAAAGAGGTCTCGCTCCCGTAATTGAACCTGTTCCGTTTATAGCGTCCCGCATAACTTCAAGGTCAATTTTAGGTTTGCAGTTTTCACTTATACCGGCTCCAGCATATTTGGTAACTTTATCGAAAGCCACATCCGCTGTGTCCATAGTTGGAGCTACAGAAACATCAATACCGTTTGTTAGGAGAGGCATATAATTGTCGGTTCTATAATACGCCTCATCATATCCATACGTGGAAGTAACATTGCCATAATTAACGGCCTTCCAGTTATTTGTCTCACTGTTGCGAATACTTCCGTCTTTATTAACCATCTTGTTTCCCGTAAGATAAAATTTATATTTCTCAACATTTGTTCCGCTTGAGAAATTAATATAATTATATCCGCCTGACGTTGATGAACCCGCCTTAAAGTAATTTCCAGCGTAATTGAGGTGTCCCAAAGTACCGTAAGCCGTCTGATATCCCCAATCGTAAACAACATTGTTTACAAAATCCATTACATTCGTTCCCTCAACTTTACCTCTGAAGTTTCTTGATATATTATGAGCTATCATATTATGATGCCAAGAGTTTTGTCCTTTTCCAAACATTATGCCGAAACCATGAATTCCCTTTGAGTGATAAGAAAATGAGTTAGCTGGACCGATTAAACTCCATTGAACAGTTTGATTTGTGTTATTTGAATAAAGCCCCCATTGTTCATCGTTTGCCCATCCGATTGAACAGTGGTCGACAATAGAGTTTGAGCCTTTGGCCCCTCCAAAAGCGTCATAATCAGCGCTTGTGCCCCTCTCTCCTGGTCGTGAACTTATAAAACGAAGAATGATATTATTTCCACCGAGACCAATTTTATAATTTTTGAGAGTAATGCCTTTTCCGCCTGGAGCGGTTTGCCCCGCAACAGTAACGTTATCTTTGACAACAACATCACTCTTTAACTCAATAGTCCCCGAAACATCAAAAACAACTATCCTGTTAGAACCGCCAACCGCGTCACGAAATGAACCCGGACCACTGTCATTAAGATTCGTAACATGATAAACTTTTCCGCCTCGTCCGCCTGTAGCGAATTTTCCACCGCCCTCAGCACCGGGAAACGCCGGAAGATTGTCTGTACCCGCGGCAAAAACATTCATACAAGAAATTGAGCTAAAAGCCATAACTGAAGCCACAACAGTTGCTAATGTTTTTTTCAACTCTTTTTTGAAGCTAAATTTCATAAAAATTTCCCTCCTTAGAAAAAAATGTATTTGTTTTAAATATGTTTAAAGTATACTTGCGCTTACATTATAAATCAATAGCTTTTTTGGTTATTTTTTCAATTTTGAGATAAAATTTTTTTATCTTTTTTTGTTTATTTTTCATAGATATAAATTCAAATTTTAAAAACACTATAAATTATGTTAAATATATATAATTTGATTAATTTAATTTTTAGTATTATTTTTTTTCTTTAAAAATTCTTGTACGTAAAATCAAAAAGTAATGTTTTTACAGTAATTAATTTTGATAACAAATGGAATAAAAAGTAAAATAAATGTTAGTAGTTAATAAAAATTTTCTCGTAAAATATCATATTTTTTAAGTGTTATAAAAAAGTATGATAAATAATTAACAATCTTATTAAAAAAATTTTTAGTTTAATTTAAATATATATTTAGCAAATTAAACTAAAAATTTTTTTTATTTAAAGAATTTATATACTTTTTTTATTAATTTATAATAACATCTTAAATGTAAAACTATTTTTTATAATAATAACTTGTATTAAAAAATAAAGTCAAATAAAATCTCTATAAGTATAACCGCTATAAATATATAATCAGCGAAATGAGAAAATCATAAGTATTTATATCTGTCCCTTGACAATATTAGAAATAAATATTTTTCAATGTTTATTGAATCTGTTCAACACCCTAAAAAATTTTTTTATTAGTCACCAGAACAAATCTATTTTATTTTTTATGACTTTTTTAATATTTTCCATTAGAAAATGTCTTTAATTTCATTAACTTTCTAAAGTTTCAGACAAATTTAACAATAGATATAGAATTTTCAGATCCCCCCTAACATATTTTACTGTTTTTTATAAAAAAACACTATATTTATAGCATATTCCTTTATGTTTCTTTATAGTTCTTAACAGTTGAAAGATTGTCAAAAAATGTGTTATAATTGTTATAATATATCTAAAAGCTGAAATAAGCGTAAAAATTAAGCTTATTTATAAATAGTTTTTTATTTTTTATAATCTTAAAAAATATTTATATTTTAAAAAAATTTATTATTCCGCATATTTTTAACGACTTTTTACAGCTTTCAGGCATATTCTATCAAAAATATTAAATAATGGAGGAAAAATTATGAAATTAAAAAAAATATCGCTGTCGCGTATTACAGTTATACTATTTATCGTCTATGTATTAATATCTGGTTTTACATTTTACTGCGCCGCTGATAATAGTAAAACCTTTACAGTTGGTTTCGACGCTGAGTTTCCGCCTTATGGTTATAAAGATGAAAGCGGTGAGTATGTTGGATTTGACCTTGACTTAGCGGAAGAGGTTTGCAACCGGAAAGGCTGGATTTTAAAGAAACAGCCCATTGACTGGAATTCTAAAGATATGGAACTTAAAACGGGAGCTATTGACTGTATTTGGAACGGCTTTACTATGAATGGCAGAGAGGATAAATATACTTGGACTACTCCGTATGTTGATAACTCTCAGGTTGTTATTGTAAAAAAAGATTCAGGAATTGACGACCTTTCAGGGCTTGCCGGCAAAACAGTGGCTGTACAGTCCGATAGTTCCGCTCTCGCCGCTCTGACAGACGACGACGCTACGGAAGAAAACAAAAATCTCGCGGCGTCATTCAAAGAACTTCAGCAAGTAGGGGATTATAACAGCGCTTTTCTTAACCTTGAGTCGGGAGCGATAGACGCTATATGTATGGATATTGGCGTCGCCAACTATGAGATTAAATTAAGAGGAAATCTTTTTGTTATGCTTGATAAACATATTTCCTCCGAAGAATATGGCATCGGTTTCCTTTTGGGCAATACCGAACTTAGAGACGAGGTTCAGGAAACTCTTTGGGAGATGCTTGGCGACGGAACTTTTATAAGGATAGCTGAAAAGTGGGGACTTGAATCAAGCGTATGCCTTTCCTCTGAGGATTCTTACATAGATAATACTGTCACGGAAAACAGTCAATCATTAGTTGAGAGATTTTTAAGTATTTCCAAACAACTTATGGGAGGACTCACGGCGTCTCTCGCCATTTTCTTTCTTACTTTGCTTTTCTCAATGCCCCTCGGTCTACTTATTACATCAGGCAGAATGTCAAAATTAACACCTCTAAGGTGGATAATAAAAATTTATATCTCAATACTTCGCGGAACTCCGCTTATGTTACAGTTGTTGGTTGTTTTTTTCGGTCCTTATTTTATTTTTGGTATAAACACCCCGGCAAGTTACCGTTTTTACGCTGTAATTATAGGATTTACCTTAAACTACGCGGCGTATTTCGCGGAGATTTATCGTTCAGGTATTCAGGCTGTGCCAAAAGAGCAGTATGAGGCGGCTGACATTCTCGGCTATAACAGACGGCAGCGTTTTTTTAAAATTATATTTCCTCAAATGGTTAAAAATATAATTCCATCCGTAACGAACGAGGTTATTACTCTTGTAAAGGATACATCCCTCGCTTTCGCTATTTCTTACACTGAAATGTTTACTCTCGCTAAACAAGTAGCTGCCGCCGAAACAACAATTATGCCGTTGTTTATAGCGGGAATATTCTACTATATATTCAATTTTGTCGTTGCGTTTGTAATGGAATATATTGAAAAGAAACTTAATTATTTTCGCTGATTAGGAGGGTATCAATATGAGTTTACTTGAAATAAATAATATAGAAAAAAGTTTTGGTGATTTACAGGTCCTTAAAGATATAAGCTTATCCATTGACCAAACGGAAGTTATCTCTATTCTTGGCCCGTCAGGCTCCGGCAAGTCCACATTACTTCGATGTATGGCAATGCTTGAGACCATTGACGGCGGGGATATGAGTTATTGTGAGGAAAAAGCAGTAACAAGCGTAAGCGGGCTTCCCGTATACGCCTCAAAGACACAGATCAAAAAAATCCGTGGTTATTTTGGACTTGTCTTTCAAAATTTTAATTTATTTCCACACTATTCAGTAATAAAAAATATAACCGACGCTCCCATTCACGTTCAAAAACGCTCAAAAAATGAGGTTTATAAAGAAGCTCGCGTACTTCTTAAAAAAATGGGGCTTGATGATAAAGAAAATTATTATCCGTATCAACTTTCAGGGGGCCAGCAGCAGCGCGTGGCTATCGCCCGGGCTCTTGCCATGAAACCAAAAATGCTATTTTTTGACGAGCCTACTTCCGCTCTTGATCCTGAGCTTACGGGGGAAATATTAAAAGTTCTTCGTAGTCTTGCGGATGAGAAAATGACTATGATAATAGTAACACATGAAATTGATTTCGCCCGAAGTGTCTCGGACAGAGTGATATTTATGGACGGAGGAATTATTGTCGAGGAGGGAAGCCCCAAAGAGGTTATTGATAATCCAAAAAATGAGCGAACAAAAGCGTTTCTTAAAAAAATGAGCTTTAACTCCTAATTAATATTTCCCTTATATAATTTAAATTATATTTTATTATAAAATAAAACAATACGGCGTAATTCAGAAAATTTTGAGTAAAATAATTTTTTATTTTCTATATGCCGTATATATTATATCCGCTCTTTTAAATTATATTATTATGCGGTTGTCACTCTGAATTTTAAAATTTTTAAAAGGTTACATTGCTTATTTTATCAATATTTAAAATCCGAGTCAAAACTAAATTTATAGTTTTGACTCGGATTTTTTTATTTCTCCTTGTAATATAACATACAATGACAATATCCCTCAAATTTCTCATCAGCAATCTGGTCCCTGAACTCTTTGCACATACACTTGTTGTCTTCGCTTCTCTCTATTTTGCAAGGGCAATAACCCCCTGTTCTTTTAAGACCTTCTTTGATTTTGTCTACAACTTTTTTGTTATCATTATATCTGACTTTATTCATTTATTCTTTTCAATCCTCTCAAAAAGTTCTTCTTTTTGAACAAACCCAATAGATTTATCCACCGCTTCACCATTTTTTATAAATATAACGGTAGGAATACTGTAAATATCAAATTTAGCGGCAACATCCTGTTG